>JAOZMA010000065.1 GCA_029934555.1 Acidimicrobiia bacterium
AGGTCTCCTACCGAGAACCGATCACGGACTACGGACTACGGACTACGGATTACGGACTACGGATTACTTCTCGTACACGACCTTGCCTTGCACCATCGTCATGTCGACGCTGGCTGCAAACGCGTCGTCGGCTGTCTCGAGTGGGCGGTCGACGACTACGAGATCGGCGTCGTAACCCACTTCTATCCGACCAGTGTGATCGTCGCGGTGGCCCACCCAGGCGGATCCTTGCGTGTACGCCGTGATCGCCTCATCCATCGTGATCCGCTGGTCCGGGAGGAACGGTTCGGGGAGCGAACCGGGTCGGGTTCTCGACACGGCCGTACCGATTCCCAGGAGGGGGTCGGGGGAGGAGACGGGCCAGTCGGATCCGAAGACCAGGGTCGCATCGGCGTCGAGCAGGGATCGCCACGGATACTGGTGGTTGGCTGCGTCGGGATGGAGGAACGGGATCGTCAGCAGGTCCATCTGCTCTTCGTGGCGTGCCCAGAGTGGCTGGGCATTCGCTCCGGCACCGAGTTCGGCGAATCGAGGGAGGTCTGCCCGGTCGACGACCTGGAGATGGGCCAGATGATGCCGCCGGTTCGAGTCGCCGTTTGCGGCGATGGCGGCTTCGATGGCATCGAGACCATTTCGGACGGCACGATCGCCGAGCGCGTGCATGTGCACCTGGAATCCCGCGGCATCGAGCATCGTGACGTAGCGCTTCAGATCCTCCGGGTCGATGAAGTCGATCCCCCTATTGTCGGTCGGTTCCCCGGACTCGTCGAGGTAGGGGCGGAGCATCGACGCCGTGTAGTTCTCAGCCACTCCGTCGAGCATCATCTTGATGGCCGTCGCCTGATAGCGTCCCGCAGGCGTTGAGTCCCGCCGTGCGACGAACTCGGCGATCTGCTCTGCGTCCTCATCCCTCTCCCACCAAAGACCGCCGATGACGGCGCCGATCAAGCCACCGCGACCGTCGAGGGTGACATAGGCGTCGTGGGTTGCGGGGTCGACGTAGGCGTCGTGCCACGCCGTGATCCCGAGGGCGAGGTCGTAAGCCTGGCCGGCAAGGATGCCCTCGATGCGCTCCTCTTGCGTCAACTCCGGGACGTGGGAGTTGACAAGTTCGGTCGCGCCCTCCTGGAGCGACCCGATGGGGTTGCCCTGTTCGTCACGGTCGATGCGGCCGTCTTCTGGATCGGGCGTGTCGGCGGTGATGCCGGCGATCTCGAGGGCTTTCGAGTTCACCCAGACGCCATGATGGTCGGCGTTCCACAGCATCACGGGGCGGTCTGAGACGACGGCGTCGAGCGCGGCGGCGGTCGGGATTCCCCGGTCGAACGCCTCCATCGACCATCCGGCTCCGGTGATCCATGGCTTGTCTGACCGGGCGGCGTAGTCGGCAACCACCTGCAGATAGGGAGCCTCATCGTTCGGGGTTTCGGCGAGATAACACGACACGAGTTCGAGACCCGCCATGGATGGATGAGCGTGAGCATCCTGGAACCCCGGGAAGAGCGGCCGTCCCGCAAGATCGATGACGTTGGTGGCGTTCATCGCCAGATCATTGCCACCAATAGCGGTGATGGTGGTGCCGTCGACAAGAACAGCGGTGGCGGAGGGATGGCCGTGAATCGGGCCGTTGGTGAATGCAGTGCTCATGGGGGAGAGGTTAGAAGAGCTGCCAGCTCCGAGCTGTGAGCCATGAGCTCAGAGCCCGACATGTTCTTTACGGACTACGGACTACGGACTACGGACTACGGATTACGGATTACGGATTACGGACTACGGACTACGGACTACGGACTACGGACTACGGACTACGGACTACGGACTACCGGACACGACAACGCGAAGGAGGGGCAGTCGAAACTGCCCCTCCCCATTGCATTGTCGTGTCCGACTATCCCTTCGCTACTGCGAAAGCGTCGGAGTAGTTGAGAGAGAAATCGCCAACGTCGGCGATGAACTCGAGCTTCGCCATCGTCTCATCGGATGGGAAGACCATCTCGTCCCCGAGGATCTCGGGGTCGATGTACTCGTATGCGGCCAGGTTCGGGCTCATGTAGTACGTGTAGTTCGTCAGGTCTCCACCGTTCTCGGCGTCGAGGATGAAGTTGATGAACGTGTGTGCCGTGCACGGATGCTCGGCCGTTATCGGAACCGCCATGAGATCAACCCAGACGATGCCGCCTTCTTGCGGAACCGCGTAGCCGAAGTCCTCGTAGGCGTCGTAGTCGTCGGTGGACGCCTGGTCGTACGAACCAAGGAACCCGCCGTTCCAGCCGTGACCGATAACGGTCTCGCCTGCCATGAGCAGGTCATCGAACGCAGCCGAATCGTATGCAGCGATGCGATCATTGGCGGCCTTGAGGATCGCGGTGGCCTCGTCGAGTTCGGCCTGATCGGTTGTATTGACCGAGTAGCCGAGGTACTTGAGGGCCGCACCGAGCGTCTCGCGCTCGTCGTTGAGCATCGAGATCAATCCGGTGAACGGAGCGCTCATCTCCGGGTCGAAGACGAGACCCCAGGAGATGCCGTTTTCGTAATCGATGCCTGCTTCGTCGAGAGCGGCATACGCGAAACCGAAGCCGCTGGTGCCGGCCTGGTAGGGCACCGAGAACTCGCCGGTCGGATCATACGGAGCATTGTCGAACAGGGGATCCAGGTTCACGAGGTTCGGAATGGCATCCGCATTGAACTTCACGAGGAGACCGACCTCCGGGTCCGCCATGGTCGACACCATGTAGTCGGACGGCACGATGAGGTCGTACGGCGCGCCGCCGGCCTCGATCTGTGCGAGCATCGTCTCGTTGTCCTCGTAGAACGTCTGGATGATCTTGACGCCGTACTGCTCTTCGAACTTCGCCACGAGGTCGGTGACCCCGTAGTCCTCAGCTTCGGACCCGTACGGGATGTACTCGGTCCAGTTGTAGAGATTCAGGTCACCGTCGGTCTCGTCCGGTTGGCAGGCGTTCACCTGTGCCTGAAGTTCGCTGTCGGCCTCAACGACCGTAGTAGTCGTCTCGTCCGTGCTGCCACCGCTGGCGGCCGTGGTCGTGGTCTCATCACTGGAACTGCTACACGCCGCGGCGAGCATCGCCACAACAGCGAGCAATATGAGTAGTCGCTTCATTTTCTATTCCTCCTTGTTGCCTTCACTCGACCTGGATCTCGCCTGGAATCCCAGGGAAACGAAGACGAGAACCATTGAGATCCCAAGCATAAGTGTTGAAACAGCGTTGATCTCCGGCGTCACCTGTCTCTTGATGAGTCCGAACACGTAGACAGGGAGGAGAGATGCTCCCGGTCCCTGGACGAACTCGGTGATGATCACGTCGTCGAGCGAGAGCGTCAGAGCGAGCAAGGCTCCGCCCATGACACCGGGCATGATGAGCGGAAGCGTCACTCGCCTGAACGTGGTCCAGCGGTTCGCGTAGAGGTCCCTCGCTGCCTCTTCGAGCGAGTCGTCGAGGTTCGCGAGCCGAGCCCGAACGATGATCGCCACGAACGAGGCGCTGAAGGCGATGTGGCCGAGAATGATCGTCCAGATACTGAGGTTGATCGGGAGCACCTGGGTGAACCAGATCAGCAACATGGCGCCCATCGTCACCTCGGGGATGATCACGGGCATGTACATGATGACGTCGAACGCTCCCTTGCCCAGCCACTTTCGGTACCGGTCGAGAGCGAGCGCGGCCGTCGTGCCGAGGATCGTGGCAATGACGGTCGAGATGATCGCGACCTTGATCGAGTTGCTCAACGCCCCCATCATCTCGGGGTTGCCGAACATTCGGCCGTACCACTTCCAGGTGAAGCCGCCCCATATGCCGACGATCTTGCTGTCAGAGAACGAGTAGATGACGAGGATGAAGATAGGGAGGTAGAGGAATCCGAAGATGAGCCATCCGTTGATGGTGAGAAGCCGATCGACCCACGGCCGGTGGGCTGTTCCCTGCTGAACGCTCACAGCGTCTTCCCTCCCTTCCGGAAGTAGATGATGGTTGCGATCATCATCAGAGCGAGGATCGTGACCGACAAGGTTGCACCGAACGGCCAGTTTCTCCCGGACTTGAACTGGGTGACGATGTAGTTGCCGAGGAGAGTTGTCTTCGCTCCACCGAGCAGATCCGGGGTGACGTAGGCGCCGAGACTGGGGATGAAGACGAGAATCGAGCCGGCGATGATCCCCGGCATGGACAGTGGCAGCGTGACCTTCCTGAACGCCTTCCATGCTCCGGCGTAGAGATCGCGGGCTGCTTCGACGAGGTTCCAATCGAGGTGCTCGATCGCGGCGTAGAGAGGGAGAACCATGAAGGGGAGATAACCGTACAAGAGGCCGAGAAAGACCGCCGGTTCGGTGAACAACATCTTCCCCCACAATCCGGTCCACTCTCCGATGCTCGTGATGAGGCCGTTGGAGTCGAGCAGGGTCCGCCACGCGTAGGTGCGGACGAGGAAGTTCGACCAGAAGGGGATGAGCACGAGGACAAGGAGAAAGTTCCGCATGATCGCGGACTTCCGAGTCGCTATCCAGTAGGCGAAGGGATAGCCGAGAAGGAGGGAGAAGGCGGTGTTGAGGAATGCGAGCCACACACTCCTGAACCCGACGGTGCGGACGAGTGGATCACCGAGCTTGATCCACCATTCGAGGGTCCACTCGCCGAGTACCGGTTTGCCTGTGCGGCTCCGCTCCGTGAAGGAGATCACGGTGATGATGATGAGCGGGAGGACGAAGAAGATGATCAGGAAGACGTACGTCGGGAGAGCCGTGAAGAACCCGCGCCAGCTCTCGGCGCGTTCGGCCTTCTTCTCGAGCTCTGGGCTGGCTTCTTCCGACGGGTGATCGTCGAGCATCGTCATGAAGTCAGCGCCTCAGCGGCCTCCCTGTGGAAGCTGATCGTCACTTCGGTCCCGACGTCCCATCTTCTCAGAGACGGGATGTTCTCGAGCCGCGCATCGAGCAACTCTCCGCCGGGGATTTCGATCTCGTAGTAGAAGGATTCTCCGTAGTAGAGCTGCCGGGTGATCGTGGCCGGGAGTTGATTCCGTTCGGGAGGGATGTTCGTGGCGTCTCGGGCGTGGATCTGGATCTTCTCGGGCCGCAGCGTGAGCGTGACATCCGCCCCGACCGGAGCATCGGAGATCGCATAGACCTCGGTCCCGTCGGCCAGGCGCACACGATCGTCCTCCGTGGCTATGCCGTCGATGAAGTTCGTCTCGCCGATGAATTCGGCGACGAACCGATTCACCGGTCGTTCGTAGATTTCTTCGGGCGTGCCGACCTGGAGCAGCTTGCCGGCCTCCATGACGCCGATCCGGTTCGACATCGTCAGCGCTTCTTCCTGATCATGGGTCACATAGATGAACGTGATCCCGACCTCGGCCTGGATGTCCTTGAGCTCGATCTGCATCGCCTGGCGTAGCTTCAGATCCAGGGCGCCGAGCGGTTCGTCGAGAAGGAGCACCTTGGGCCGATTGATGAGAGCCCTTGCGAGGGCAACCCGCTGCTGCTGACCACCTGAGAGCTGCTTTGGCTTGCGATTCTCCATTCCCGTCATGTGGACTGCCGCGATCGCTTCGGTGACGCGATCCGCCGTTTCAGCCTTGGGAACCTTGCGCATCTCGAGACCGAACGCGACGTTCTTCTCAACGGTCATATGGGGGAACAGGGCGTAGGACTGGAACACGGTGTTCACCGGCCGCTTGTTCGGCGGCTTGAGGGCCAACTCCTCACCGAAGATCTGGATGCTGCCCTCGGTTGGGAACTCAAGACCGGCGATCATCCGAAGCATCGTTGTCTTCCCGCAGCCCGAGGGTCCGAGGAGGGAGAAGAACTCCCCGTCGACGATGTCGAGGCTCACGTTGTCAACCGCGGTGACGTCATCGCCGAATCTCTTCGTGACGCCCCGAATACCTACAGCTGCCGTCATCTCGCCCTTCCCCTGTCTTGTCTCCAGAACTCGAGGCGGGGGTCGACCGTCGTCGTACCGACGGTGAGGTCCCGCCCCCAACTCATCGCGCAATCTGAGGCGAGACGATAGTCGCTCCGAACCGGGCCGACATCCCCGCCATGCTTTTCCGACAGCGTGTCGGGCAGATGAGCATGACGCGCTCGCCGGTACAATCGAGTGGCGTTCTTGTCGACCGGCAGATCACGGTCGACCCAACTAGAGGTGAGAGACATGGGCATCCAGGGTCCCAAGACGGCTGAGTGGTTCAATCGAGGCAACAAAGCACTCGTCAACGGCGTCTCCAGCGGGTTCCGCTACTGGGGTGATGACGACACGATGGTCATCGATCGGGGCGAGGGCGCCCACATCTACGACATGGACGGCAACCGCTACATCGACTACCAACTCGGGTTCGGTCCGATCATCCTCGGGCACGGCTACAAGCCGGTCGCCGACGCGGTTGGCGAAGCCGCAGCGCGCGGGACCGTCTTCGCGATGACGACCGCACTGGAGATCGAAGCAGCGTTGGCGATGCGCGACGCCGTTCCGTGGCTCGATGCGCTCCGGTTCACGAACACGGGTACCGAGGCGACGATGCACGCCATCCGTCTTGCCAGGGCCGTCACCGGCCGAGACCTCATCGTCAAGTTCGAAGGGGCCTATCACGGCGCCCACGACTACGTCGGGTATTCGACCGCCGGCGCTCCCATCGGGAATCTTGGCAACCGTCGTTCGCCTGTGCCGTTCGAGGTCTCGTCGGGCGTACCGTCGACGATCCGCGACTACATCCGGATCGCACACTTCAACGATCTCGAGTTCATGGAGAAGCTCTTCAAGAACGACGGACACCGCATCGCCGGCATCATCGTGGAACCGGCACTCGGCAACGTCTTCGGCCTGATGCCCGACGACGGGTACATGGAGGGTCTCCGTGCCATCACCGAGGAGTGGGGCTCGATGCTCATGTTCGACGAGGTGAAGACGGGATTCCGTCTGGGCCTCGGCGGCGCCGCTGAGTACATGGGCATCGTCCCGGACATCGGCATGTACGCGAAGTCGATGGGGAACGGGTTCCCGATCGCAGCGGTCGGCGGCCGGGAAGAGATCATGTCTGCATGGGCCGAAGGTGGCGTCATGCAGGCCGGTACCTACTCAGGAAACTCGGTTGGTGCAGCGGCGACGGTCGCCACCATCGCGGCACTGTCGACCGGTGCTCCGTACGAGCGGATCACGAAGACGGGAACGGCCCTCATGGTCGGTCTCGAGAAGATCCTCGCTGAGCAGTCGATGGAGTCGTCGATTATCGGCCACCCATCGATGTTCTCAATCTTCCTGGGCGACGGTGAGTTGAAGAACTACCGGGACACGGCACGCCACGACGAGGACCTCTACAGCGAGATCATCTTCGGCATGATCCGCCGCGGTGTGATGCCCGTCGACGACGCCAAGGAACCCTGGTTCATCTCCTCGGCCCACAGCGACGAAGACGTCGCAGAGACGCTGATGGCATTCGAAGAAGCCCTGATCGAAGCGAAGGCCTAACAGATCCGTTCTTGCGTAACTATGGGAGGCGGAAGCCCGCTTCCGATAGTTACGCAAGAACGGTGGTCTCGCGTCGCAACTCACGATGGTGTCAGAGGGCTAGACGCGTGCATTGCATTGTGCAATGCTGGGTGCATGCCGCAACTCGTTACTCGGGTCAATGACAACCTTGTCTCTCTTGTCGACGAACTTGTCGAGGAGGGCGTCGTGGAGTCCCGCTCCGACGCTGTTCGGCGTGGTCTGCGAGCGCTCGTGGACCGGCAGAGGCGCCTGCGGACCGGCGAAGCGATCGTTCAGGGCTATCGAGACCGTCCTCAGACGGAAGAAGAGGTCGGGTGGGCTGACGCTGCCACGATCAGAATGATCGGGGAAGAGCCGTGGTGAGCCCTGCGCAGGGTGACATCTGGTGGGCTGAGGCCGAAGACAAACGGCGTCCGGTGCTGGTCGTCACGCGAAGTGAAGCGATACCCGTCCTCGATTGGATCGTCGTGGCCCCCATCACTCGGACCATCCGTGGGATTCCGACCGAGATTCGCCTGGACGTGGAAGACGGACTGGCTGCCCCTTGCGTCGCGGCGTTCGACAACGTCCAACCCATTCGGAAGACCTTCCTCACCGAGCTCGTCGGCTCGATATCCCAGAGGCGGACCGAGATCTGCCAAGCAGTAGCGGCTCTCACCGACTGCTGAATCGAGTCGCCGGACGAGGAGCTGCCAGCTACCAGCCTCCAGCCACGAGCAGGGCCACGGATAACCGGTTACCGACTGTCGCCAGTCGCCAGTCCCCAGTCGCCGGACGGAGGAGCTGTGAGCCGTGAGCCATGAGCCCGACACGCTCTTCACGGATTACGGATTACGGATTACGGATTACGGACTACGGATTACGGACTACGGATTACGGACTACGGCCTTCGCCTTCGGCGTCACCATCCAGATCAACGGCAGCCCAATGAACATCGCTGCCGCCGCGATGTACATGGATGTCGAGAGGCCGAAGGCGTCACCGAAGAGGCCGTAGGCGATGGCGGCGATCGATCGGATGGCAAAGTTCATCGAAAGGTAGACGCCGTTGGCGAGTGCCCTGCTTTCGGGGAACTGTTCCTGGACGAGGGCCATCATCACAGGCGGAACGGCCAGTAGTGAGAAGCCGATGATCGGCAGGATGGCGACTCGAATCCAGCCATCGGTTGCGAGGAACGCGAGCAGAGCGATGGGTGCGGCGATCTGTCCGAGGATCATGACGACTCTTCGCCCAACGTGGTCGCTGATCCATCCCCCTGCGAATGCTCCTGCGATCCCTGCCGCTTCGACGATGGAGAGCGCCGCTCCCGCCAGCCAGAGACTGGCACCCTCCTCTGTTAGATAGAGGGGGAGAAAGATGGTCACCGCCATCACCATCATGCTCCGAAGAGAGACCAGGGCGCCCAGCGGGACCATGAGGCCACGCATTGACCGCACTGCCGTGCGCCACGGCACTTGCTCTCCATCGCCGCGGGTTCGCAGTGGGACGTCTCGCAGTCGGAAGTAGAGGAACACAGACGTCGCGATGGCGGCGAGTGAGAGGAACGCCATCGACTTCATTGACATCACGGCGAGGGCACTGACTACGACCAGCGGACCAACGGTTCGTCCCAATTCGCCGCCGACCATCCAGAAGCCCATGCCTCTGCCCAGTCGGTTCCCCGAGAGGTACCCAACAGCGACCGGTGCCGTTGCGTGGAAAGCCGCGACGCTCACTCCGGCAACGAGGAGCATCAGAGCCAGGGCGAAGTAACCGGGCGCCCACCCCAGGAAGCTCATCACTGTCCCTGTCACTCCCGGGCCGAGGATGACGATCCATCGCAGCGTGGTTCGGTCGGCGAGGTGCCCGATGAACGGCTGGAACAAGGATGGGATCTGTAGGAACGCAGCCAGGGAGCCGGCGGCCGCGTTCGACAGCGACATCGTCTCGACGAAGTGGGGGAGGAGTGGCGGCAGGAAAGCCGTGTAGGTGTCGTGAACGGCGTGACCGCCCGCGATGGTGGCGACGAGTCCGGTCTGGAATTCGTCGGGTGAGCTGTCGACGGAACCGACCGGTTCGGTGTCGGTCATGAATTTCGAGGAAGAGAGGCCATGGGCACATGATGTCACATGACGGTTGCGCTTCGATCCGCTCAACGGAGATCTCGAGTGTCGGTGGTGGTCGCGAATCCGTGAACGCCTGCAGCGATAACATCCGACCGTCATCGAAAGCAAAGAGGGACCACCGTGGAGCGCTTCCATCATCTGATCAACGGCGTCACGATCGCCGGGACGTCCGGCAACGTCGGGCCGATCTACAACCCGGCGAC
>JAOZMA010000066.1:0-1217 GCA_029934555.1 Acidimicrobiia bacterium
GCGAGAGCCACGGCGAGCCATCGGCGCCAGTCGTTGTACCGGGGGTTGGAGAGGCCGAGGCTCTGGAACAAGCTCCAGCCTCCGTGGTAGATGTGGAAGGCGAGGGCGATCTGTGCGATCACGTAGACGAGCGCTACCCACCAGCGTTGGAAGCTGTAGATCACGTTGTTGTAGACCGAGCCGCTGACGAAGTCAGGGTTGAACGTTCCGGTCGTCAGATCTCCGATGTGGAAGACGAGGAACAGGAAGATGATGATCCCACCCCAGAGCATCGTGCGGTTCGCGTAGTTAGCGGCCGCGTACTGGGGTTTCGCCTCGTACTTGATCGGACCGCGGGCCTTCCGGTTCCGCAGGGCAAGCACGATGGCCGACCACATGTGAATGCCGAACATCGCAAGCAGGCCGAATCGGAACAACCACAGGACGCCGGTCTTCGGGACGATCGGGTAGAGGAGCGTCTTCAGCGCCTCCGCGTAGTGGTCCAGGTCCTCCGGTCCCAGGAAAATCTTCAGGTTGCCGATCATGTGGACCAGGACGTAGGCAAGCAAGCCGGCCCCGGTCAACGCCATCATCCACTTCATTCCGATGTCGGAAGTGAAGAAGGGTCCGAGCCATGAGCGCCATCCGGATCGCCGTTCGACCTCGAGGCGACGTGTCTTCGTCGTCACTGTGGGTTCCTCCGATAGTTCGACAGGGGGATTATCGCGGACAGAAACCGGTCTGTCGAAACGGCCGCGATTGTTATGGCCCAAGGTGCGCGTCAATATTCAAGTTGACAAGCGCGCGCGGTGTTGGGAGAATCCCACTGTTGTAATTACACCCCCTCCCCAGGAGTCCTGATGTTCGGCGAATTCATCGAAGCCCTTCAAGCCGAGGGCTTCGACATGTCGTGGCAGGATTTCGCGAATTGTCGCGGGGCTGATCCTGATCTGTTCTTCCCCGAGCGCGGCGCTTCGACCCGCACCGCCAAGGGCATCTGTCGCGAGTGCACCGTTCTCGATGAGTGCCTCGAGTTCGCGATCGTCTCCAGCGAGAAGTTCGGTATCTGGGGTGCGATGTCAGAACGCGAGCGCCGCAAGATCCGCAAAGAGCGCCAGATCGCAGCAACCCGCCGCAAAGCGGTGTGAGGGCACTTCGTGCTCGGTAGTCGGTCATCGGTCATCGGTACTCGGTATGAAACACAGATCTTGTAGTCGTTGGCCTACGTCGCTCGCTGG
>JAOZMA010000066.1:1227-9764 GCA_029934555.1 Acidimicrobiia bacterium
ACCGAATACCGATTACCGAATACCGGCGGCTCCGCCACGGCGTAGAATCGCGGTAGTGCACTACACAAAGGAGCGACTCGGTTGAGCCCCACCGTTACCGCAATCATCGTCATTGTCGTTGGCATGGTCCTCCTTGGGATCATCTGGGCGGTTGCGTCGATCATGAAAAGCGCACCCTCGGATGTGAGTGCCGGTTCCACCCCTGCTCGTACGGCCCGCGATCAACTCAGGCCGATCCTTCTCGACTTCCACGTCCGGGGCGACGTCGCCGAGATCTACTACGCGGTGCCGCTCGACGAAGGGGAGGTCGACGACCACCTCCGCGACCTGATGTGCCACGACGCGTCTCTTGTTCTGCATGAAAAGAGGAGCCATGGTCTCCCGATCGCACAGGTCACGAAGGCCCGGGTTTACGGACGCCGCGGTGAAGAAGCGGTCGTGATCGATGTCATGGATCTCGAAGCACCGGGTGATATCCCCGAGATCGCTGCACCCGAACTCGTTCCGCACGCATCGGCCACCGGCTTCGATCCGCTCACTCATCTCGGCGAGCAGGAGTTCGAGGTCCAACCCGGCGTCGCCGATCGGCCGTCAGAGGAGGATCTCGCACCCTTCCTCGACGAGATCGTCATAGCGAAGCCGGTCGAAGCCCAGCTCCGTGCGGCCGGAATCGACCCGACCAATGTGTCACTGCGTGACCTGGCGCTCGCACTTCTCAGAACCGCCGGTTACGAAGTCGTTGTCGGACGAGTGGCGGTCTCGACTGTGGATAGTGGTAGCGCAGAGGTCTACACGGCTCGCAAGGCCGGCCTCGAAGTGCTCGTCGCCATCGTGCCTCACCACGAGGGCGAGCACCCAGAGCTTCCGGAGCAGATCGTCAACATGTTCGTGATCGAAGTCGCCCATCTCAATCCACAGCGTGCCCTGCTCGTTACCGACAAGTTCGGGCCCTACCTCGTGCACGAGAAGGAACGAAGCGACCCCCGTTGCCGGTTCATAACAAGAGGACGCCTCCAAGCCTTCGTCGATGGATTCTCGATCCAGTAGCCGCCCTGCGGGCGGCGTAGTCCGTCGTCGGTATTCGGTATTCGGTACTCGGTACTCGGTACCAATCCCAGATCCCGAAGGCGTCATCCGATGCCGGTCGGGGGTTCCTACCGACTACTGATTACCGACTACCGAGTACTCATCAGGTGACCGTCGCCCGAATCCCACAGCTCATCTAGACTCATTCTCACGAAAGGAACTCTGTGCTCTTTGCTTTCATCAAGAATCTTGGCGGACCTGAACTGCTGATCATCCTGGTGGTGGTCCTCTTGCTGTTCGGTGCGTCGAAACTCCCGGGCCTGGCTCGATCGATCGGTGCCTCGACGAAGGAGTTCAAGAAGGGTGTCGAAGAGGGCGTCGCCGACGATGACGTTCCATCCGACTCCAAAGAAGCCTGACGCTCGGCCAAATAGCCGGGAACCGGATCGGCCCGTCGTGCGTTTCTCCCCTGGTTGTGGGGAGACATGACTGACGAACTAGCACCGACCTGGGAAGACGTTGCGCATCGCTATGGGCGCAAGATCTACAACTTCGCCTACCGCCTCACCGGCAATCCGGATGATGCTGCTGATCTCGTTCAAGAGGTCCTTCTTCGCGTTCGGAAGGGGCTGCCGTCGTATCAGCCGGGATCGTTCGACGGTTGGCTCTGGCGTATCACCCGCAATGCCTTCCTCGACGGCATCAGGAAGAAGAAGCGCCGGCCGGAGTCGGCGCTGCCGGAAGGCGATCACCATGCCCTTGGTTCGAGCCCCTCTCCCGACGAAGTGCTCTCCTCGATCCGCCTATCCGACGATGTGCAGTCCGCACTTCTCAAGCTTCCGTACGAGTTCCGCGAGGCGGTTGTTCTCTGTGACGTTGTCGGTCTCACCTACGACGAGATCGCAGAAGCGACCGATGCCCCCGTCGGCACAGTACGAAGCCGGATCCATCGCGGCCGCAAGCTCCTCAGAGGGATGCTGACATGGCCGGTCTGACCTTCGACCCCGATCGACACGGCGAGCTCTTCTCTGCCTACCTCGATGGTCAACTGACACCGGAAGAAGTGATGATCGTCAGCGAGTTGCTTGACGGAGATGAGGAAGCGATCAGAGATTTCGTGGCGCTGCGCAAGGTCCGTGCGTCACTGCGCCTACTCCCCGAGTTCGAGGTACCCGCGGCACTTCTGCCCGACGGCCATCTTGGTGACCGGCTCTCTGCGTACCTGGACGGAGAGTTGGTGACCCTGGAGCACCGGCGAGTCACGAAGCACCTCGTCGATTGCGTCGAATGTCGGGCCGAGCTCCAGGAACTTGACCGCGCCAGGATCGCCGTTCGGTCACTTCCCGGTGTTGAGACGACGATGACCGGGGAGATCCCGGCGACGCCGGTTCGCCATCGGAGGAGAAGCATCGTCGCAGGTGGCATCGGTGCCGCCGCAGCGGCGGCCCTGCTGGTAGGTCTTGCGATGGGCGGCGGTGACGAACCGGTGCTCGTTCTTAACGATCTGGCCACTCATCACATGGCCAGGGCGTCGGCCGAGCCCGGGTTCGCAGTGCTTCCCTCTGCGATCGAGGTGGTGGCACCATGATCGTCCGTCGGGCTCTCACGGTGGGTGGCATCGTCGCTGCTTTCGCGATCGCATCGGTGGGGCCTGCCCTCGCAGACGATCTTGCCGACTATCTCGCCGATGCGAGCGACGCCGTCTACTCCGGACGTAGGGTCGTGGGCACGACGTGGGACGGGTTCGAGAGCGTCGGACTCGTAGATGTGCAACACCTCGGCGGTATGGCGACTGTGGGCTCGGGCTCATCCAATGCCACGGTCGGCGAAGGACGGATGCGTCTCAACGGTCCGAACGAGGCAGCCCTCTCGTTCATCGGTGTGACAAAGTTCGATCTGGATGCCCGGTACTCCGTCTCATCGGGAGCGATGACGGAGCATCTCGGTCGACCAGCACACATCCTCGAGGTCGTTGAAGCCGGCTTCTTGAGGATGAAGATGATCGTTGACAACTCGACGTCGGCAGCCGTGGCGACCGAGGTCTACGCAGGCGATGGAACCGTGTTCCGCTACTCGTCGATGATCGAATTCTCGGTGTCGGTTGATCCGGAGATGGCGATGACCGACGAACACCCCTACGAGATGATGCTCCCGGTAGATCAAGTTGGACTTCCGATCGATGCCGCCGGGTATCAACTTGTCGACGTCTACGCCGGGCCACAGGGCGCCAACCAGGCCTTCTACACCGATGGCCTCTTCTCGTTCTCCGTGTTCACTATGGACGGTCGAGTGAACTGGGAATCTGCGCTCGACGATGAACTTCCGTACGCCGCCGATAGGTTCTCCTACTTCAGGGTCATCAATCCCGCGAGCCTGTGGGTTACGTGGAATGCGCCCGGCATCGCCATCGCCCTCGTCGGTGACCTACCCCCCGATCATCTTGAAGAAGTCCTGTCTGAACTCCCAAGACCGGGAACGAACGGATGGATGACCAGAATGTGGAACCGGCTCTTTGGGTAGTCCGTAGTCCGTAGTCCGTAGTCCGTAGTCCGTAGTCCGTAGTCCGTAGTCCGTAGGGACTCTTGCTCACAGCTCATGGCTCATGGCTGGGGACTGGTGACTGGCGACCTACCGCCCAATCTCTCTTCTTGCTATCACCATCTGGTGGACCTCATCGGGGCCGTCGGCGATCCTGAGCGTTCTCGTGGCCGCCCACATGCGGGCAAGAGGCGTGTCATCTGAGACGCCGGCGGCGCCGTGGACCTGGATGGCTTTGTCAAGAACCCATTCGGTCATGCGTGGCACGACGACCTTGATCTCCGAGATCTCTCTGCGGGCCTCGCGGTTCCCGACCGTGTCGAGCTTCCACGCCGTGTACAGGACGAGGAGGCGGGCCTGGTCGATGCGCCAGCGGGACTCGGCGATCCAGTCCTGGACCACGCCCTGGCGTGCGATCGGGCCGCCGAATGCGTCCCTGTCCTTTGCCCGGGCCACCATCAGCTCGAGCCCGCGTTCGGCCATGCCGATCGCCCGCATCGTGTGATGGACCCGGCCGGGGCCGAGACGGGCCTGGGCGATCATGTAACCGGCGCCCTCGCCGGCGATCAGATTGGAAGCAGGGACTCGAACGTCGTTGTACCGGATCACGGCGTGTCCGCCCCGATCGTGGTAGCCGAATATCGGGACGTCTCTGACCACTTCGACCCCGGGAGTGTCGCTCGGAACGAGGATCATCGAGTAGCGATCTCTTGGCGCTGCCTCGGTGCTGGTAATCCCCATGACGATGGCGATCTTGCAGTCGGACGAGTTGCCGCCGGTCGACCACCATTTCGTTCCGTTGACGATGTAGTGATCACCGTCGCGGGTGACGGTCGATTCGAGGTTTCGAGGATCCGATGAGGCGACGGCCGGCTCGGTCATGGAGAAACAGGACCGGATCTCACCGTCGAGCAGGGGAAGGAGCCAGCGCTCTTTCTGCTCCTCGGTGCCGAAGTGGTAGATCACTTCCATGTTCCCGGTGTCCGGTGCCGAGGAGTTCACCGCCTCCGGTGCGAGTTCGAGGCTGCGTCCCGTGAGTTCAGCAAGCGGTGCGTATTCGACGTTCTTCAACCCCGGGCCGAATTCGGGGTCGGGAAGAAAGAGGTTCCAGAGTCCGCGAAGGCGAGCCTCGGTCTTGAGCTCCTGAAGGATCGGTGTCGCCTCAACCCGGTTGCCCTGTTCAGCAACCTGCACCTCTTGAATCGGTTCGGCCGGGTAGATCCGTTCGTCCATGAACGACTGGAGACGTTCGAGATACTCGGTCGTGCGGGCGTTGTGAGAGAAATCCATGCCCCAACGCTAGCGCCGGGGAGTGGGACGTCAGCCGCGTTAGTTGCGGTCGTCCTTGGCTTCGTCGTAGTAGTCGAGCTGGTCGATCGGCATGACCATCGATGTCAAGAAGTTCATGACGTGGGCCGTGATGCGCTTCAAGAATCGGTAGTAGAGCGCCCGGGAGACCGCATCTGCCGGGGTGCCGGTCGACTGGTAGGCGGCCTTGACCAGGGCGTCGTACTCGTCGAGGAACCCGTCGGCTTTGGTGATCAAAGAGCGGGCCCGATCCGCATCGCTCGCAGCGAAAGTCGCGGCGGCATCGCCGAGGAGCGTCGAGACGCGATCGCGATAGTCGGCCAGTTCGTCGTGATCGGGAGCGTTCTCGAAATCGGCGCCGTACTTCACGAGATCGTAGAAGTTCTTCGAGTAGTCGCCGACCCGTTCGACGTCTTTGACGGTGCTCATGTATGCGAGCACCAGGGGGAGATCGACCGTATCGTGGACAGACGCGGAGACCATCAACTCCCGTCGAACGTCACGCTGGGCCGTGTTGATGCCGCGATCTGTCGACTTGAGTTCTTTCTTCGTCTCTTTCGACTTCCCGCCCCCGAACAGCGCTTCCATGGCCGTGTCGTAGACGTCGCGTCCGTCGAGCAGCATCTGTACGAGCGTGGCTTCGACTTCGTCGACCGCCGAGTCGCCTCCCTTGAAGAACTGGAACACCATGTCGACCTCCTAGGTGATGACGATAATCAGAATTGGCAGCGCAATGAATGCACCTGCCACGTAGGCGACGGCCACCCACTTGCGATTCATGGCGATACCGGCGAGCCAACTGGCGAGTTGGATGGGGACTTTCCGGATCTTCGGAATTGGGTAGAGGATCAGGATTCCGAGCACGTTGAACAACAGGTGGACGAGGGCGATCGTGAGTCCGCTCACCGTCCCGGCGGCGAACGCGGCGAGGAGAGCCGTGATCGTCGTGCCGACGTTCGCTCCGAGTGTGATCGGGTACGCGTTCCCAACCAGCAGAAGACCCGAGGCAACGAGCGGGATCAGAATCGACGTGGTGATGCTGGAGGACTGAACTGCCATCGTGATCAGCATGCCGACCGACATGCCGATCATTCCGCTCTTGGCAAGGGCTGCATTGAGGGATCGCTCGATCCTCGCAGCGATGAGGACCTTCATGTTCTTCGTGATGAGCATCAGCGTGAAGAAGATGATGGCGAGGCCAACGATCAGGAGGAGAACGCCCAGTGCCTTCTCGTTGCTGGTGATGAGTTCGAGAACGGACTCGATCAGATTGCCGCCCCACTTGACGGCGCCCTTGATAGGGCTGTTGAACTTGCCCCCGCCGACCTCTCCCGCGAACGCCTCCGCCATGGCGGCTGCAGGTTTGGAAAGGATCCCGAAGGCCAACTCGAGGGGGAGGATGATCGCAACAGCGAGCACGTTGAAGAAGTCGTGCATCGTCGCAGCGGTGAATGCGAGACGGAACTCCTCGGACTTCCTGGCATGGCCGAGTGAGACGAGTGTGTTCGTGACGGTGGTCCCGATATTCGCCCCCATGATCATGGGGACGGCGGCTTCCATCGGGAGGCTCCCGGCGGCGACGAGGGCGACGATCGTCGATGTTGTGACCGACGAGGATTGGACGAGAACCGTAGCCAGGACTCCGACGGCGAGCGCCGCGAGCGGGTTCGTGATGCCTTCGAAGAGGCTCTCACTGGCACCCCCGGTAACCCCCTTGATGCCACCTTCGAGCAGGCGGACTCCGACGAGGAACAGATAGAGCAGACCGAGAACGATGAGGAGTCGGGCCCACGCGGGCATGCGACGACGCTCACGAGCAGCCACTACCTCTTCAGGCGACTCCTCGAACACGTTTTCAGAGGCCAAGATCGCTTTCCTGTGCCGGGCGGGTGATCGATGGTATCTCCCGCGGGGATGTTCGGACGGGATGCTAATAGCGTTAGGTAACGCGTGCATGGGGGAGAAGTAGATCAGTAGATCAGGGCTGCCAGCTGCCAGCTGCCAGCTTCCAGCCCTGAACCATGAGCAGGAATCTGTTCCGATTACCGATTACGGATTACGGATTACGGATTACGGATTACCGATTACCGACTACCGACTACCGACTACCGACTACCGACCACCGACCACGGTCCGATTCCTGTACATCCAGGTACCAACGCCGACGACGAGGGTTGCCCCTCCCGCGATGAGACTGAGCTGTACGTAGCCGTCGAGAAGCGCGGTCCAGATCACATCGGCTGCGGCCCTGTCGAGGATGTTCTCGATGGCCAGTCCCGCAGCGTTGACGGCGCTACGGAGGAGGACCAGGCTGATGAGGATCGCGATGGTGGATCCGAAGCCGAACCACTGGATCGGCCGGAATGGATCGCGATCGACGACGACGGCGATCCCGAGCAGGATCAGGGCAGCGAGCGGGAACACCCACACTGCGGTGTGGAACACGCCCATGATCGATCGTGGGGCGGCGAGAAGATCGGCCTGGATCACAACGACCTCTCCCACGGAAGCTTCCACGTCGGCGAAGAGATTGATGTTGTGCTCTTCGAGACGATCGACAACCAATCCTGCCGAACCCCCGAGTTCGATTCCGACGTCTCCGGACTCGGTCGTCGCGATGTCGCCGTCGAGAACTCCGATGAACACGCTGTGCATCGCTTCGAGTCCGGCGATCCACACCGCGGTGAACGCGTCAGATTCGACGAGTTGTTTCGTCTTCTCAAAGACGATCTCCTGTGTGTGCTCGACGAACCTCGGCGTGAGGAAGTCGAGTTGCTCCGGGAGTGCGTCTGCTATCCGCTGCTCGGCCGTAGCCCCTACGTCGAGCGACTCGGCAGCTTGCACGGCGATCGCCGTTGAGATGACCGGATCCTTTGGGAGAGGAGCGAGACTCTCGACGAAGTTCTCTGTGTCGAAGATCCGGTCGTGGAGCCAGTACGTGTCGACCGAGATCGATACGAGCACCGCCGCGATCAGAGCAAGGGTGATCGCGACGAAGACGGGGATCTTCCCCTGCCGTTCGTTCTTCTCCTGGAGATCTTCGCTCATCGATCTCCCACGGTAATGGGTTACTCGATCTCTCCGAGCGCGGTTACGTATGCGTCGAACTCGCGGGCCGTTCCCAGGGAGCCGCTGTCGATGACGGAGCGGACGATCCCGTTCTCATCGAGGACGAACGTCATCCGGTTCGCTCCACCGACAGCGTCGTTGAATGTTCCATAGGCGGTGGCGACATCGCCGTGTGGCCAGAAATCGGAGAGAACCGGGAAGGTGAAGCCGTTCTCGTCAGACCACTTCTTCGCAACCGGTACGGCGTGGCAGGTGATGACGACGACGTTGGCGTCGAGATCGTTGAGAGTCGCCAACTGATCCCGGATCGCACAGGCCTCGTCGTCACAGATGCCTGTGAACGGGAACGGGATGAAGACGACCAGGCTCTTCTTGCCCTTGAGATCGTCGAGCGTGACGGTGTTCCTCTCCTGGTCGACAAGAGAGAACGAGGGAGCAGGGGAACCGATAGCAGCGGGCATGGGGGGGGATCCTTCCAGTGATTGTCGCCGAATCTAGTTGCCCTGTTGCGGACAGCGGACAGCGGACAGCAAGAAGAGGGCTTGGCTGTTGGCTGTCAGCTGTGAACTGTTGGCTTCGAGTTGTGAGTTTCGGAA
>JAOZMA010000067.1 GCA_029934555.1 Acidimicrobiia bacterium
GCAAGGCATCAAGCCGTTCAGCGGCATCCGCTTCGCTGTAGCCGATCATGATCGGTGCTTGCCGATCGTCCTGTGAGACTCGAAGGATGCCCCATCGTGCAAGCTCCAGCAGGCCGAGGAAGTAGGCCACCACTTCAACCGACCGCGAGCAGTGAGCAACGACGGACTCGAAATCGGTCTCCACGGCGACGGCCATACGGTCCTGCAGGTCAAGCATCGCAGTCTGGACCGACGGCAGCTCCAGATCGAGGTGGTCTACGTCGACCGTGTCGTCCTCGTCGGAGAAGACGCGCTCTGCGAGAGCCGCGAGCCCGGCAGCGTCGACGGGCAGCACGAACGATGGTGGCGGCGGGGTCACGTCCTCGAGACCGACCGATCGGGCGACGTACCGCTCGTTCGCTGCGATCCGGTGGGCGAGCACAGCGGCGACGTCCTTGAACGTGAGGTTCATCAGGAGGCGAGAGAGCAAGAGGTCGCGCTCTTCCGCGAGAGCGAGTTCGTCGTCTAGATCAATCTCGCGATCATCCGGGAGCAGATGCCTGGCCTTCAGTTGGATCAGCGTTGATGCGATCAACAGGAACTCGCTTGTGACTGCGAGATCCATCTCACTCATCACGTCGAGATAGCCGACGTACTCGTTGACGAGATCGGACAGACTGAGCTCTGTGATCTCAACCTGGTGGGATGTGATCAACTGGAGCAGCAGATCCAATGGCCCTTCGAAGACCCTGGTCTTGACCTCATACGTCATAGCTGATGATGGTATCGCCTCCGGTCGCCCTGAACGAGGAACCCGTGCTATCCGTCCGCATCGAGGAGCACTTTCCAGCGTTCCGGGTCGATCCCTTCCGGAGCAGGACCCGGGTGATATCGGGCGAACAGGACGGCAAGCTCCCCGCAGCCCGCTTCTTCGATCTCGACGGAACCGCGCCGTCCGTGGTCACGGTATGTGCGCATACGGGTCGGCATCGGCAGGCAGGCGGCGTCGAGGATCGTCGCGATCGAACGAGACACCGGTCCGATGCCGGCTTCGCGTTTGCCGATGTCGTGGACGAGCGCAGCCTCGACAGCTCCCGGATCTTCCGGCAGGGTCATCGAGACACGGCGTGCCACGTCGACGGCGTGCCGCTGGTCGGGGAAGCTCTGGGACCAGAACATCTCGGCGCACGGAGCAGTGAGATGCTCGTGCACGAAGCTCTGATCCTCGGGCCCGGGTGGTTCGGCACGGAGGTGTCCGAAGAAGCGTCCGGCGAGATGACGGGCCTTGTCGAAGCGACCGCTCACGAGGCGGCTTGTTTGCACCTAATGCAGCGCCGGACGGCAGGCAGGTACTCGATACGATCCAGTCCGATCTGAGCGCCGCACGTCTCGCAGATGCCGTAGTTGCCTGCGGCGATCTTGCCGAGGGCGACGTTGGCTCGTTCAAGGCGCACCTTGAGCGCGTTGGCGAGACGGAGCACTTCAGTTCGCTCTGCGGTGACTGCACCGGCGTCGGCGAAAGCATCGCCGTAGTCGACGGTGCCGTTGAGCTGCCCGGATTCATCTGCTCCGATTTCCTCGAGCTGACGCAGAACGCTGTCGCGCTCCTCGATGAGGAGTTTTTCGGCAGCTGCGGTGTCGATCGTCTCGGTCATTGGGGAACTCATCCTCCTCTGCGTCCCTACCGGGCGCGTGGGTGCGCCGTAACGTACACCTCGTAGAGATGTTCGGGGGATACAAGCGTGTAAACCTGTGTGGTGCTGATACTAGCGTGACCGAGCATTTCCTGGACGGTTCTCAGGTCAGCTCCCCCTTCGACCATGTGCGTCGCCGCCGAATGCCGTAGGACGTGCGGGGAGAGCGCCTCGGCTTCGATGCCGGCACGACGGCCATTCCGTTTGACGATGTCCCACATCCCCTGACGAGTCAACGAGGTTCCCCTTGCGTTGACGAAGAGGACATCGCTCCGTTCCCTGTCGCTGAGGAGCTCGTGTCGGACCGGGAGGTATCGTTCGATGGCAGTCCTCGCATGGCTTCCGAGGGGGATGAGCCGTTGCTTGTTCCCCTTCCCGGTCACGATCACGGTTCCGGACTCGAGGTTCAGGTCGGTGAGACCCACGGTCACGGCCTCCGTGACGCGCGCCCCCGTTGCATAGAGGAACTCGAGAATCGCAACGTCACGAACGCCGAGCGGCGTTGTCGGGTCCGGTGCATCCAGAAGGTCCTCTATCTCTTCGATCCTGAGGGCCTTTGGAAGCGTCTGACCTCGCCGCGGTGCCTCAACCAAAACCGTCGGATCATCGGACGCGTGACCCTCCACGACAAGGAACCGGTGATAGCCGCGCACCGCTGCGAGCTTCCTTGCTCTGGTCGAACGAGCCAACCCGCGCTCCTTGAGGCTGGCGACGAAACGACCAACGTCACCCGATGCCCCAGCGTCGTCCAGGAAAGCGAAGTAGTCGCGAAGGTCACGCCGGTACGCCGTCACGGTGTTCAGGGAGAGCCCTCTCTCAGATCTCAACGATCCCAGGAACTCCTCGGCATCTGCCGGTAAGGGCGTCATCGCCCGGTGGCGAGAAGCAGCCCTGCGACGGTTTTGGCGTCGGTGATCACACCAGAACAGACCTGGTCGACAGCCTCGGCGAGACGCATCCGCACCACTGTGGCGTGGTGCTCTTCGGCACCCACCGGGCGGGGCGGCACCGCCGTGAGGTCGGTCGCCAGATAGATCGTGATGCACTCGTCACTGAACCCCGGGGTCGTGAGAAGGTCCGTCAGGTGCTCCAGGCTTCCTGGACTGAATCCGATCTCTTCCTCGAGTTCACGTTCGGCGGTATCGAGCCGATCCTCGCCGGGAATGTCCAGCTTCCCCGCAGGGATCTCCAACAGCGACCGGCCGACCGGAGCCCGGTGCTGTTCGATCAGGATCACGTCATCGCCGATGATCGGTACGACCGCTACCGCTCCGGGGTGGGCGACGATGACTCGTTTGATCACAGCGCCGTCGGGCGTCACGACCGTGGCCCGGTCGAGTCGGAGGAAAGCTTCTTCGGCGATCGTCCTCGATCCCAGGGTCCGGAATTCGCTCATCTCAGCGATTCGTCGTGACCGCAGCCTCGGAGACCGTCGACCCGGCTCCCGATTGGCTCCTGCGGTGTTCGAGCGCCGCTGCGACGAAGCCCATGAAGAGGGGGTGCGGATCGTCCGGTCGCGATTTGAACTCTGGATGGAACTGTGACGCCACGAAGAAAGGATGAGACGACAGTTCGATGATCTCCACGAGGCGATCGTCGGGTGACAGGCCCGAGAAGACCATTCCTGCCGCTTCGAGCTCACTCCGGTATCGGTTGTTGACTTCCCAGCGATGCCGGTGCCGTTCGTAGATGACCGGCTCCCCGTAGAGACCTTCGGTCAGCGTGCCGGCCGTCAGCTTCGCCGGGTAGATGCCGAGACGCATCGTTCCCCCGAGATCCTCGACATCCGCCTGGTCCTCCATCAGATCGATGACGGGATGCTGGGTCGTGGGATCGAATTCCGTGCTGTGAGCACCGGCGTGACCGACCACGTTTCGAGAGAACTCGATCACCGCACACTGCAGACCAAGACATAGGCCGAGGAACGGAACGCCATGTTCGCGAGCGTGGCGGATCGCTTCGATCTTCCCCTCGATGCCACGGATCCCGAAACCGCCGGGCACGAGGATCCCATCGAGACCGTCGAGATGCGTTGACGCGAGAAGCCCATCGATCTCCTCCGCCGGGATCCAACGGATCTCGACGTCCGCACCGTTAGCTGCCGCCGAGTGACGGAGCGACTCCACGACTGAGAGATACGCATCCGGGAGTTCGACGTACTTTCCGACGAGCCCGATGGTCACCGGTTCGCCCGGTCTCTCCATGCGCTCGACCATCGAGCGCCATGCTGCGAGGTCGGGGCCATCCGTCTCGAGGCCGAGCTCGCGACAGACCACAGAGTCGAGGCCCGCTTCGTTGAGAGCCAAGGGAACGCCGTAGATGTTCGGAACGTCGACCACGTTGATCACAGCGTCGGGTTCGACGTCGCAGAACAGACTGATCTTGCGACGGGCTGAATCATCGATCGATCGATCCGACCGCACAACGATCACTTCGGGCAGGATGCCGTGTGAACGTAGCTCCGCAACGCTGTGCTGGGTTGGCTTCGTCTTCAGCTCGTCGCTCGTGGCGAGGTACGGCACCAGCGTGACATGGATGTAGCACGTGTTCCCTGCCCCAACGTCCTTTCGGATCTGTCGGATGGCTTCGAGGAACGGCAGGCTCTCTATGTCACCCACGGTCCCGCCGACCTCTGTGATGACGACATCGACATCCTCGTTCTGGCCCAGCTTGCGGATGCGCGATTTGATCTCGTTGGTGATGTGGGGGATCACCTGCACCGTGGCCCCGAGGTAGTCGCCGCGCCGCTCCTTGCGGATCACCGATTGGTAGATAGAGCCGGTGGTGACGTTGGAATCCCGCCTGAGGTGAACACCCGTGTAGCGCTCGTAGTGGCCGAGATCGAGATCCGTCTCTCCGCCGTCATCGGTAACGAAGACCTCTCCGTGCTCGAACGGATTCATCGTTCCCGGGTCGACGTTGATGTACGGATCGAGCTTCTGGAGCGTCACGCGAAGGCCGCGGGCCGCGAGAAGTCTCCCCAGAGACGCGGAAGTGATCCCCTTACCCAGACTTGAAGTCACCCCACCGGTGACAAATACGTGCTTGGTCACGCTGCGCTCCACCTCGGAAGGCCGCATCATACCGGACGCGCTCCGCTGAGAGCGATACCGCCCGCTACGAGTTGCCTGCGATCGTCAAGAGCTCTGCGGCATGCTCCCGACCCCGTTCGCTGTCGGGAAGCCCAGCGAGCATCCGTGACAGCTCTTCCAACCGTTCGTCGCCCTGCAGTTCGGAGACCGTCGCGGTGTTGCCCTCCCTGCGGACGACGAAATGGGATTCCGCGTAGGCCGCTACCTGAGGGAGGTGGGTGACACAGAACACCTGTCGGCCCCGAGCGAGATCCTTCAGCTTCGCTCCCATTGCGAGAGCCGTTGCTCCTCCGGTCCCAGCATCGATCTCGTCGAAAGCGATGATCGACGCGTCGGATGTCCCCGACGCCAGCCTCAGTGCAAGGATCAGTCTGCTCAGCTCTCCACCCGAAGCGATCTTGGCTACCGGGCCCGGCGTCAATCCAATGTCAGATGCGAACTCGAGCACCACCTGGTCCGCTCCATCAGGTCCTGGTTCTCTCTCAGCGATTCGGAATCCCACGTAGGGATCGGAGAAGCCCATGTCTCGAAGATGTTCGATCGCACCCCTGGAGACATCCTCCGCTGCTTCTCTCCGTTGCTCTCTCAGGGAGTCCGCCGCTTCCCTAACGTCCGCCCGGGCAACCACGAGAAGGCTCGCAATCTCACCCGACCGATCAAGCAACGTCTCCAGCTCCTCTGCCCGTGTTGCGGCCTCTGCTTCGAATGCGAGCACGGCATCCAGATCGTCACCGTACTTGCGCTTGAGGTCGCCCAACAGTGCGAGACGCTGCTCCACTCGCTCGAGGTCGTGGGGATCATGATCGAGATCGGCGCTGACGCGGGCGATCTCGGCGTTGAATTCAGAGAGAAGTTCGTTGAGCTGTGCGCTCAGGTCGGCCAGTGGTGCGAGCGACGGAGCAGTGCGTGACGCGGCCCGGAGCTCCCGATCTGCGTTCTCGAGCCCTGCAGATGCACCGCCCTCCCCTGCGGCGTTCTGCACCGCAGCGAGTCGCTCCCTCAGCTCCTCCGAGTTCCGGAGACGCGACGCCCTCTCTGCTAGTTCGTCATCCTCCCCCGGTGCGAACCGCGCTGCGGCGATCTCATCTCTCTGGAATCGCACCATGTCGAGCTCCCGCTCGAGAGCCCGGTGATCACCGCCGAGGGCGGCAGCCTGCGCCTCCGTGTCAACGAGCGTCTCCCATGTTGAGCGGTACCGGGCCAGGGCTTCCGCGCCGGCTTCGGTCATGGAACCGTCGAGGAGACGCCTGACCGCTCGCTGTTCGCTGAGCAGCGTCCGATCGTGCTGACCGACAACATCGAGCACGCCGCCAAGCGTTTCCGCCAGACTCCCAGCGGTCGCCATCGCTCCGTCAATCGTGGCGCGCGAACGTCTCCGGTCAACCCTGCGTCCAAGGATGCGTTCGACGTCGCCTTCAACGAATCGTGCCTCGACGGTCGTCTCATCACCGTTCGGACCGATCTGATCCTTCCGTGCCAGCTCACCACGCAAGAGTCGCAGCGCTCCGAGGAGAAGCGTCTTCCCGGTTCCAGTCTCTCCAGTGATGACAACGAGACCAGAGCCCGGTTCGATCCGAGCACTCGGGATCAAACCGAGGTTCTCGACCGAAAGCTCGTCAAGCATGAGCCAGGCCGAACTGGTGACGCACGGCCTGCGGGAAGGGATGGGTGTCGAGCGTCATGAACCTCGCTGCCTGTGAGCCGCGGGATACGACAACGCTCGCTCCGGGTTCGATCGTTGCGATCTCTCGCCCGTCGACATTCACACGCGCCGGTCGGCCGATCTCCACGGTGACTGAGATCTCAGCATTCGGGGACACGACGATGCTGCGCGACAACAGACTGTGCGGAGCGATCGGTGTGAGGACGAGCGCCTCTACCTCCGGATCGACGACCGGCCCACCGGCGGAGAGAGAGTACGCGGTCGAACCGATCGGAGTAGCAACGATCACACCGTCTGCTCGATACTCAGCGAAACGCCGACCGTTGATGGCAACACCGATCTCGATGATTCGCTCACTGACGATCTTCTCGATGACAACGTCGTTCAGACCGGTCGCCGTGAATCCTGGTCCACTGACACTGACGGTCATGACGGGGAACACACGAAGATGATCCTGGGAGAGCGCCTCGGCGAACGCGTCGATCTCGTCAACCGCGAACTCAGCAAGGTAGCCGACACGCCCCACGTTGATGCCTGCGATCGGGATGCCGGTGCTCAATGCCAGCCGTCCCGCCCTCAACACGGTTCCATCGCCGCCGACACCGATCACCGCTTCGACGTCTGCAGGGAGCGTGTCACCGTTCATCGTGATCGCTTCGACGTTCCGCTTTCGGCATGCGGCAGTCAAGATCCTCGCCGCGTCGGTTGCATGCGGCTTCTCTTCGTGGACAACGACGGCGATTCGCTTCACGATTGGCTCTCCTCGAGGACGATCTCCCGTACGGTACCGCTATCCACGGTTCGTTCCGCGATCCTGCCGTGAACCAGGAACTCTCGATTGCCTTCCGTTCCTGTGATCGAAGACACAACGAGACCGACAACACCGATCCCACTCGCAGCAAGAGCGTCCGCCGCTTGCTCGATGGCGAGCACGTGAGCATCGGGATCCCGCACGATGCCGCCCTTCCCAACCAGCTCCTTGCCGACCTCGAACTGCGGCTTCACGAGCAGGACCCAGTCCGATGCGGATGAGCCGAGGGAGGCCAGCTGCGGGGAGACGAGGGCCAACGAGATGAACGACAGATCAGCGACGATGAGATCGAACGGGCCACCAAGTCCCTCCGGATCGGCATGACGGATGTTCGTTCGTTCAACGACCTTCACTCGCTCGTCCGTACGAATCCGGTTGTGCATCTGCCCATATCCAACGTCAACCGCAACCACTTCCGCCACTCCCCTCTGCAGTAGGCAGTCCGTGAAGCCACCCGTTGAGGCGCCGACGTCGATCGCTCGTCGACCGTCAACGCAGATCTCGAACGTTTCGAGCGCGCCCTCGAGCTTCGCCCCGGCCCGGCTCACGAACCGTGCGGGCGGCGCGTCAACTGACAGCGGATCTTCAGGGGCGACGAGCGTCGACGGCTTCGGAGAGGGATTGCCTCGAACCCGGACGAGACCGGCGTCGATCATCCGCCGCGCCTCCGTTCGCGATGGCACGAGCTTGCGTCGAACCAACTCGGTGTCGAGACGTCTCCTGGTCAGGGTGTGCTGCTCCCGGCGCCGCCGTCGACGTTGTCGAGGGCGTTCCCGAGACGGCGGGCGATCTCTTCCGCCTTCTCTGGAGCTTCGGCCGGCTCCGACTGCTCGAGATCAGCTTCGAGCTGATCCAAGTCGTCGACCGGGTCGGACATGGACTCGTTCGGATTCTGCACCATGGGCACATTATCCCCCGTTCTCGGCGTGACCGGGTCCCAAGAGCTCTGGAAGCGACGCGATCGTGGCGATCGTGTGGTCCGGCTCAAGATCAGCGGGTAACGAATCGTCGTGATCGGTGACACCGCTGAGAACAAGGACCTTCCCCCATCCAGCGACGGCCCCCAGTGCGAGATCCGTATCGGGGCGATCCCCAACCATCCATACCTCGTCATGTTCGATCTTCTGTTCGATGAGACGTCGCATCGGCTCGTTCGGTTTGCCGCACACGATCGGTGTCTCTCCGGTTGCCCTCTCTACGGCGGCGACGATCGATCCGGCTCCCGGGTACCTGGCGTTCGGCATCGGATATGTGGGGTCGTCGTTCGTTGCGATGAACCTGGCCCCACCGCCGATAGCGACGACCGCTCGAGTCAACCGTTCGTATGAGAGTCTGAGATCGAGCCCCACGACGACCGCCGTGGCCTCCGCCGGGTCGGTTGTGAGCTCGATTCCGGCATCTGACATGGTCGCTGCAAGTTCGTCGGACCCGAGGATGAGGCACGTTTCATCGGAGTCCTTCAGCAGATTCGCAGCCGCCATCCCTGATGTGATCACCGATCCGGGGTCGGGAGCAAATCCCGTTCGGCGAGTGATGTTCTCTACGACCGTCTCGGCGGCCCGGGCCGAGTTGTTGGTGGCGAACAGCACCTGGTGCCCAGCGTCCCGAAGACCGGTGAGCGTCTCACCCGCACCGGGAACGCCCTCCTTGTCGAGGTAGACCACCCCGTCGAGATCGAACACGAACGTCTTCTGGGTATCGCTTGAGAGCCTGTCCGTCATGACGATGCTCCCGACCGGTTGGAGCGGTCGCCGTTGAAGGCATCGGGCCCGGCATCCGACCTGTGCATGGTGATCGATCGTGCTTTGAACCCGTTCGATTCGAAGAAGTTCTTCGCAAGGCGGTGACCCGGACTCACGCGAGCGTCGAACAAGTCGATCCCGCGTTCTTCGAGACGCTCCATGACAGCATCGAGCATCGCAGCACCAACGCCGACGCCTCTCGCTTCGTGATCGGTGAAGATGAATCGTACGACACCGATCCGTCGATCCGACATCGGCTTCAAGAGCGGTTCTTCGATGGCGATGAGGAATCCGACGGTGACCCCATCGATCTCCCCAACCACCGCAGCGGCACCGTCTTCCCGAACAAGAGACGTGAGAGACGCCTCGACCGGTTCATCGAGCCCATCTGCGAATGGCCAGATGGAGCGAATCGCCGATTGCTCCGCCGAGAGCTCTGCGTACATGCGCAAGAGCTCCGGAAGATCATCGATCGTCGCGTAACGAGCCGTGACTCTCATGGGACCGTTCGTTGGCATGAGGCCATGATGGTCTGAACTCGGTGACAAACGGGAGTGGAATGGGATAGGACTCAGACGTAAACCGACGGTGGTGCGTGGATCCATGGTCGGAGGAATCTGCGTCGTTGAGATGGCGACGATGGGTCGATGGTGAAGCCACGTCCGTGGATGACGACATGGTGGTGTTGACCGCCTTCGGCGGTGTACTCAGAGGATCAGCGGATAGGTGGATGTAGGAGTGTGAGAACTGGGCTGGATGCATGCGGCG
>JAOZMA010000068.1:0-2908 GCA_029934555.1 Acidimicrobiia bacterium
AGTCGACCCGGCCCTCGGCATCCCGCTACGGCAACGCCGTTCGCTCACCGGATGGTTCGTTGATCTGTGTGAGGGAGACGCACCCGGAGGATGGTGAGGCAACGAACGAACTCGTCTCGATCGAGTTCGATGGCACCGTGACAGTGATCGCATCTGGGAGCGACTTCTACTCATCGCCTCGGATCTCGATGGACGAAACAAGACTTGCGTGGATCGAGTGGAGCCATCCGAACATGCCGTGGGACGGGACCCGGCTCGTGGTAGCCGACATGGAGGATCTGACCGATCGAGCTGTCATCGCGGGTGGTTCGGACGAGTCGATCGTTCAGCCCGAATGGACGTGGGATGGAGCCCTCGTCTTCGCCTCCGACCGGACGGGTTGGTGGAACCTCTATCGGTTCGACGGCGAGTCAACGACGGCCATCCTCGAGATGGAAGCCGAGTTCGCCGGGCCGGCATGGCTCCTCGGATTCTCCTGGTACGGGCTCCTCTCCGGTGGCCGAATCGTCGTGGGTCTCTGGGAGAACGGACAGCACCATCTGGGAGTCATCGGCACCGACGGACAGTTCGATCGCCTGGACCTGGAGTATTCGAGCTATGGCTACCACCTCACCACCGATGGCGATCACACCGTGTGGTTCGTCGGATCCCATGCGAAGCATCCCTCAGCGCTCATCGAGTTCGATATCGACTCCGGTGTCGAGATGGTCGTCCGCGCCAACCCGTCGAACGTGGACCAGGGCTACGTCTCTGAACCGCGTCTGATCACGTTCCCCACCACCGGCGGCGACCTGGCACACGCCGTCTACTACCCGCCGACGAACCCCGCGTTCGAAGGGCCGGCGGACGAGCGCCCGCCGCTGATCGTCGCCATCCACGGTGGCCCGACGGCGAACGTCTACCCCATGTTCAGTTTGCAGACGGCCTACTGGACATCGCGGGGGATCGGGTTCGTCGACGTGAACTACCGGGGATCAACGGCGTTCGGGCGGGAGTACCGGGAGAAGCTTGACGGTGAGTGGGGCGTCGTCGATGTCGATGATGCGGTCGCGGCTGCCGAGTATCTGGCGTCGATCGGGGAAGTGGACGGAGATCGACTCGCGATCAGCGGTGGCAGCGCCGGCGGCTACACCACACTCGCAGCCCTGGCATTCCGGGACACCTTCAGCGCAGGAGCCTCGTACTACGGCATCGCCGACATCGAGATGTTGATGAACGACAGTCACAAGTTCGAGTCCCGGTACGAGATCCGGCTCTTGGGCAGCGACCCCGACGTGTGGAGGGAACGGTCCCCGATCCATTCGGTCGATCAGATCGACGTTCCGGTGGCGCTGTTCCAGGGCCTCGACGACAAGGTCGTCCCACCGAACCAGGCCGTCCTCGTCGCCGAAGCCCTGGCGAACCGAGGCATCCCGCATGTCCACATCGAGTATGAGGGCGAAGGGCACGGCTTCCGGAAGTCGGAGACCGTGGTCAACAGCCTCGAGACGGAGCTTGCCTTCTACGGCGAGGTCTTCGGATTCGAACCGGCGGGTGAGCTGCCGGAGATCGACATGATCAGGGAGTAGCGGTCGACGTGCGGGAAGACCCGAGAGGGGCCTTCCCGCCTTCAATGCATCGTGGGTCAGGAACCAGAGCCGGGGTAGCCGGCCGTGAGTTGCTCCTCAACGTCCATGGTCTCCCAGTAGGACGTCAGCATGCTGATCAGTCCGTCGGTGTATTCCAGCAACTGCACGTGCATGAGATCGATTGGCTTGTCAAGTCCGTTCTCGCCGACCCAGTGCCAGTGGATGACGCCCTGAGATCCGTCGTCGGAGACGAAGCTCTCGAGCACCTCGGTCGAGTCAGGATCGGTCATTGAGAAGATCCCCTTCGTACCGGACTGCACCCGTTCTGAGCCGGTCCAGTGGGTAGACATCGACCGGTTGATGAACTCCACGTCGTCCGTATACGTCGCCATTACGGCGTCGATATCCTGGGCGAGGAACGCTTGCGTGTATGCCTCCTGTGTCGCTGCAGCCTTCTCTGCGGCGGCCGCTTCGTCGGTCGCACCGGTCGAGCATGATGTCGCCAGCAGCGCGAGCACTGCGATCAGCACGATTGTCTTGATCGTTGTTCTCATCTCACACCTCCCGGGTGCGTTGATTGATGCCAGTGTCCGGGACACATCTCAACGGAACCTCAACGGGCTTGGAAGATGCCCACTCAAGGAAGGGGAGCGAAGAGGTCGATCGCGTTTCCGTCGGGATCGAGAACCCGGCAGTGCCGCGATCCCCACGGGGCGTCGAACGGCGCGAGGCTACCTTCGTAGCCGGCATTCACCACCTCCGCGTACACGGCATTGACCTCGCCGGCGGTCTCACAACGGAACGTGAGCCCCATCCGTCCGGCGACTGGAGGAGCTTGCCACTCGGGGTTGAACGACCGCTCCACCTCTTCGGTGTTCCATGCGAAACGCAGTCCGTTCACCAACGCGATCGCCACGTACCCCTCACGATCGGCGCTCTTCGGTATCTCCAAACCGAGGAGGCGGTAGAAGCCCAGCGTGCGACTCATGTCTTCGACGACGGTGGCGATTGCATCGATACGGGGCATGGCGGCTCCTTCATTGCTCGAGCTACGTCTCAGTGTGAACCGGAGACCTCAACGGAATCCAAACGGCCCTTTACGAAGCGCAGCGAGAGCGTATGTTTGAGGTAATGCAGTTCGTCGCGCTCGGCCCCGTCGGGGCCATGGATGGCGATCGGCCGGTGCAGCTGGGGAGCCCCAGGCATCGGGCCGTCTTCGGCGTGCTTCTCTCCCGTGTGGGCCACCCGATCCCGATCGACGTCATCACCACCGAGATTTGGGGTGACGACGCGGGTGACCGAGCCGTGGCCTCCCTCTACACCCACATCTCGAACCTTCG
>JAOZMA010000068.1:2918-9561 GCA_029934555.1 Acidimicrobiia bacterium
GCGATGCGGGCGGATACGGTCTCAGACTCCGCGACGACGATGTGGTGGACATCGCTGAGTTCGAGAGCGCTATCGCCGACGCGCATCGCCAGGCAGGCGTCGATCCTCCTGCAGCCGTCGAAGTGCTCGACCGAGGTCTCGGATTGTGGGGAGGAAGACCGTTCGAAGGCCTAGAGGATGTTCCGATGCTGGCGGCCGAAATCGCCCGTCTCGGCGAACTCCGTGCCATCGCTCAGGCGGATCGCTTCGAAGCGTTGTTGCAGTCCGGTGATGCGCCCCTCGTGGCAGATCTCGAAGAGCTCTGCGAGCGGCGTCCGCTTGACGAACGCTCATGGGAACTGCTCATGCGAACGCTGTATCGCGTTGGCCGGCACGCTGAGGCGCTGCGGACGTACACGAAGGTGAGAGAACGTTTCGGTGACGAGATGGGGATCGAGCTCTCTCCTTCTCTGACGCGCCTCGAAGAGCAGATCCTTCTGCACGACCCGGCGCTCGACAGGGCAACCACGGAACCCCCCGCGAACCTGCCGGTCTATCTGACGAGCTTTGTCGGCCGGGACGATGAAGTGCGACAGCTTGCTGCCACGCTGACGGAGCATCGACTTGTGACGATCCTCGGACCCGGTGGTGCCGGGAAGACCAGGTTGGCGACGGAATTCTCGACGACGGTTCGCCGGCGATACTCCGATGGCGTGTGGCTCATCGATCTGGCCCAGATCACCGACGCGACGCGAATCAGTTCGACCATCGGCGAGACGATCGGTGTGACCGGTGGATTTGGGGACACAATCGACGAGGTTGCTCAATCGCTCCGAGGCCGTCGGTCGCTGCTTGTACTCGACAATTGTGAACACATCATCGAGGGGCTTCGCGGTCTTGTGGTTGCGCTGCTGCGCGGTGCTCCCGAACTCGTCATTCTCGCCACGAGTCGGCGTCCGCTCGACATCGCCGGAGAGCAACGGTTCTTGCTCGAGGGACTTGCGACGGATGGCGCGGGCGATGCGCCGGCTGATGCGTCGTTGCTGTTTGCCGAACGTGCGGAAGCAGCCGGATCGAGCGTGGATCTCGAAGGCAGCGACAAGGAGGCCGTAGTGGCCGTCTGTCGGAGACTCGATGGGATGCCACTCGCCTTGGAGCTAGCGGCGGCCCGCAGCAATGTGCTCTCTCCGGCCGAGATCGCAGAACTCCTGACGCACCGCTTCGCTCTCCTGGTCGACGATCGGCAGGATCGAGACATCCACCGATCACTCGAAGCGACCGTGGGCTGGAGCTTCGGGCTGCTCGACAGTGAGCAGCGTCTGGCGTTCGAGATCCTCGGCGCTTTCGAGGGTCCGTTCACCGCCGAAGCCGCCGCCGCTGTTCTCGACCTCACACATGAGACCGCTTCCGTGAAGACGATTGAGAGTCTCCTGGCTGCATCACTCTTGAGGGTCGAATCGCGCGACGGGGGAGCATCGACGTACCGGCTGCTCGAGACACTGCGGGCATACGCTCGGGATCGCCTGACCGACGCCGGTCGTTGGCAGGAGGCGGTCGATCGACACGACGCCTACTACCGCAGTGTGTGCCTCCGGCTTCACCCGGAGTTTTTCGGGGCGGGCCGTGCAGCCGCAACGGCTCTGATCGCTGCCGAGCTCGCCGAGTACCTCGCCGTCTGGGACCGCGGCATGGAGGAGGATCCAGCGTCGGTGCTCCCCCTGGCTTGGCCTCTCGGCAATTACTGGATGTTCGACGGGGTGCTCCAGGAAGGAATGATTCGCCTTGATCGACTCCTCGCTATGACGGACGGCGATCCGTCGCTCGATCGGGCAGACGCACTCACCATCGCTTCCTGGGTGGGAATAATGCAGAACCGATTCAACGATGCAATTCGCTGGACCTCCGAGGCCGTTGAGATGTGCAGAGAGGCGGGCGAGGAAGTGCGACTCGCTTACGCTCTCGCCCGCAGCGGGCATTGGGCAATGATCGGGGCTGATGGCGAGTCCTCGATCGCTATGGAATCCGAAAGTCTCGAGATCTGCGAGCGCATCGGCTTCGACGACGGACGCGCATGGCCGATCATTCTTATTGCCCAGGCGCGTCGATGGAGCGGTGACCACAGTCCCGAAGTTACGGAGATGCTCTTCGAAGCCCGGCGCCGCTTCCTGGACATGGGGGAGCCGTACGGGCAGCTCCATGCCGACATGATCATTGACACGATTCGAGAACTCCCGGTCGATGAACGCGTCCGGATTGGCGAGGAGATGGTGGCGATCGCCCGGCGGCAGGGGGGCGAGAACACCGCCCGTCCAGCGGCGTTCCATGCCCTCGCTTCTGCCATCTGGGATACCGGTGAGTGGGAGCGCGCCGAAGGGATGAATCGGGTGTGCATCCGATCGGCGTTGGCAACCGGCAACGAGATCACCCTCGGAATGGGATTGATGCAGGCGGGCATGTTCGCGGCCGAGCGAGGCCACGGAGAACGCTCAGCCCGGCTCCTCGGCGCGGGATCGACGCACTTCGCCATGGCGCTCGCACCATTCATGGCGCAGGAACTCAACACGGCAGCGGATCAGGCTCGGGCTGTGATCGGCGACGAGCAGTTCGACGACTTCTACCGCATCGGTGCCGCGATGGGTCCGGAAGAGGCGGCGGACACCGCTATCGGCTGACGGAAGACGCCGGGGTGTGGGAGAATGGGAGCATGAAGCGTGTCGCAGATGTTCTACTTACGTGGACGGAGCATGCCCAACCCATTCACACGGTTGCCGTCGGTGCAATCGGTGGCGGCGATCTTGTCTCGAATGAGGTAGTCGCCACGCTCCTGCTGTTGCACCGGGACGGCCCTCAACGTCCAACACGGATCGCAGAACTGACCCGTCTGACCAGCGGTGGGGCGACAAAGCTCATCACGAGACTCGAGACGGCCGGCCTCGTTGTTCGTGAATCGGGTGGCGTGCCTAGCGACGGTCGCGCGATCGTCGTATCCCTCACCAAGTCCGGTAATGAGAAGATGGAGGAGTTCGTCGCTGTCGTGGCTCCACACGTCGAGGCCTTCATCGATGCACTCGTCGCGATTCGCGCCGATGCCTGACGGAGGACGCTCCGCCGGTGACGTGCCGGCTATCCAGGACACGTATCCCGAAGACGTTGCTCATTGCTACGGCTGTGGTCGACTCAACGACGTGGGGCATCAGATCAAGACCTACCCGGCTGGTGATGAGACCATCACGGAGTTCACACCCGAGTCCTATCACATGGCGATCCCCGGGTTCGCGTATGGGGGTCTTGTGGCGTCGATCATTGATTGTCACTCGACAGGATCGGCCGCCATCTTTCAGATGCAGCACGCAGGAAAGACGGTCGGCAGTGAGCTTTCGCCTCGGTTCGTGACGGCCCATCTCGAGGTCGAGTACCTGCTCCCGACGCCCCTTTCCGAGTTCCAATTGGTGGGACGGCTCATCGAGATCAAGGGCCGCAAGGTGGTCGTTGAGACGGAGCTCTCGGTGGACGGCACCGTGACGGCAACAGGGTCGGCTGTTCTCGTCGAGATCCCCGAACACCTCTTCGATCCCAAGGTCTGAGCTCGGCTGAAATCGGGTCCTTCGACCCCGTCCATCGGTGCCGGTAGCCCCCTCCGTCGATACCATTCCGGTGGTTCTTCGAAGATAGGCGGTTGTCGCTCGGGCGTTTCTCGATCAGGGATGCGGACGGGTGGGAGGTCGGTCTCCGGCGGGCTCCACAACTGAAGATGTTCCACCGCATCGGGGTGCACTCCCTCCCTCCTCCCGCAGTCCGAATCGGTGGGTCACGGACGACCGCTCGGCCCCAACCGCTTGGTCGTCCGATCTGATCGCCCCGTGCCGTATCCCCCCTTCGGTACGGGGCGATCACTCTTTCGCGTACCCAGGGTTGCAGTCCCCGCCGGCGGCGCACCCAGCCCGCGGAACAGATGACCGCTAGGTCGTCACGCCGAAGAACTCATCGAGAGCGGCGAGGAGCTGTCCGGCACTCAGCCCACCCTGTTGAACGTGAACGACGTTCCCACCTTCGTCGTAGAAGACGGTCATCGGTGAGCCCCGGGCGCCGAACGTGCCGGTGCTGAGTCCGCTGCCGGTGGTACCTCCAATGTCCCTCGCGAGTGGCCACACACCTGCGATGCCCCATCGCTCGGCATCACCCAGACCGGATCCGTTGTCCTGGGTGTCGATGCCGACGAAGTGGACCTGATCACCGACCTGCTCGGAGACCGCCAGATACTCCGGGATCTCGTCCTCGCAGACCTCGCACCACGAGGCGAAGAACGCAGCGACCGTCGGGGTGCCACGGGAATCGGCGAGCGTAACCCGACCGTCGCCGTCGAGTTCCGGCAGATCCCAGGCTGTTGCGGTGGTGTTGCCAACCTCGGGCTCCGGCCAGAGGACGACGAGAAGCCCGATGAGAGCTACGCCGATGGCTCCAGCGATGCCGACGTTGCGGATCGTGGTCTTCCTGGCTGTTGTCTTCTTCTTGGCCTCGGCCTCTTGGCGACGCTGGTCGCGTTGCTGCTTGTTCGATGATCGTGCCATGCCAGTCGACAACCCGTGGAGCTCTGATCGGATTCCCACGAGCCTGATCGACGGTGAGCCTCTAGGCTCAGACCATGGAGTCAACCATCCAGCTCGCGAATGGGATTGAGCTCGCCGTGATCGACGAGGGAACGGGGGATCCGGTCGTTCTCATCCACGGGTTTCCCGAACTCGCCTACTCCTGGCGCTATCAGATCCCGGCGCTCGCCGAAGCCGGGTTCCGGGCGATCGCCTATGACCAGCGTGGATACGGCGCTTCGTCAAAGCCCGCGGATGTGACGGAGTATGGATTGACCTCTCTGGTGGCCGATGCGATCGGGCTCCTCGACACGCTTGGCATCGAGCGGGCCACTCTCGTCGGTCATGATTGGGGCAGCATCGTCACCTGGACTGCGGCCCTCTTGCACCCGGACCGCGTCGCCCGTGTCGTCAGCCTGAACGTGCCATACAGGGGCTGGTGTGCCGGCTTCCCGACGATCGAGTTCATCCGGGAGCACCTCGCCGACCGCTTCGGGTACGTGCTCTCCTTTCAGGAAGAAGGCGTTCCAGAGGCGGCGTTTGCTGCGGACCCCGACGCCTGGCTCCGGACGATCTTCTCGGGCATCGCTGCAGACAAGGACTTCATGACGGCCGATGAGTTCACCGTCTACCTGGATGCATTCGTCGCGGGTGGCATGTTCGGACCGCTCGGTCCGTATAGGAACATCGATACGAACGCTGCGGCTACCGAGCATCTTGCCAACGCTCCGATCACCCAGCCGACGCTGATGATCACGGCCGACCGGGACCCGATCCTTCCACCCTCGATGGCCGAAGGGATGGAGCGGTGGATCGCGGATCTGACTGTCGTCGGCGTTGAGCACAGCGGGCATTGGACCCAGCAGGAACAGCCAGAACACGTCAATACGATCCTCATTGATTTCCTGAGAGGGGATGCGACCACACCGTGAAACGCATCCGCGACTGGCTGACAACGATTCCGACCGTCGCTGCGTTCGGTCTCGCACTTGGTGTATTCCACCTGATCGCTCTGGCGGCGTTGCCGTTCGGGAAGCGTCCGTTCGAGAAGGTGATGGCAGCGCTCCAGCGAACCCTCATCTCGGTGTTCGCCATCTCCGGAGTCCGCGTCGACACAAAGGGTCGGGACGGGTTCGCTCCCACCGGCGGCTACATCTTCGTGTCGAACCACCAGTCGATGTTTGACGTGCCGATCTTCGGTGGGCTTCTCGGACATAACTATCCGAAGTACGTTGCGAAGAGTGAACTCGCCAAGGGGATCCCGAGCATCTCCCTCAACCTCCGTCACGGCGGCAACGCACTCATCGAGCGCGGCGATCGGAAGCAAGCGATAGATGCGATCCGGGAGATGGCCGCTGAGGCTGAACGAAGGGACGTGTCGGTGGTGATCTTCCCCGAGGGAACACGGGCACGGATCGGCGAACTCGGGAATTTCCGAGTTGGAGGACTCGCCGCGATCATGGAGGAGGCTCCGAACCTGGAGATCATCCCCACCGCCATCGATGGATCGTGGCGGGTATTCCAGCGGAACATGTTCCCCGTTCCGTACGGTGCCGCCGTCCATGTTCGGTTCGGCGAGCCGATCGCACGGGTCCGAGGCGAGTCTCCGACCGAGATTCTCGAGCGCTGCCGGGTATGGATCGATGAGACGATCGACGAGTGGAGATCCGGAGACGCCTCCGCCTGATACGCTGCGGCCATGGAAGAAGAACGCATTGGCCTGTTCATTGACTACGAGAACCTAGCGATCGGTGCACGGGAGGATCTCGGCATCCAGTTCGATTTCAAACCCGTCGCCGACGCCCTCGCCGAGCGGGGACGTGTCGTGGTGCGGCGTGCCTACGCCGACTGGACCTTCTTCGACAAGGACCGTCGGATGCTCACCGACAACCAGATCGAGCTGATCGAGATCTCCCAACGCAGGGGAGCGGTTCGGAAGAACGCCGCAGATATCAAGATGGCCGTCGACGCCGTGGAGCTTGCATTCGAGCGGGATTACATCACGATGTTCGTCCTCTGTACAGGCGACTCTGACTTCACGCCGCTGGTGCACAAGCTGAGGGAGTTGAACCGCAGGG
>JAOZMA010000069.1:0-3816 GCA_029934555.1 Acidimicrobiia bacterium
TCTGGAGCCGGAACTGGGGTCGGAGTTGGGGCCGGAGCTTCAACCTCCTGCTCGGGGGTAGGCGACGTCACCGGCACGGTTGTGACCACGATCGGCGGTTCGGAGATCGGCACGGCGACAGAGGGAGTCGCTGGTTCCGATGCGATGTATCGCTCGACGTCTTTCCTGGTGATTCGGCCCCCGTCGCCGCTTCCGGGAACGAGATCGAGATCGACGTCGTGCTCTACAGCAAGACGACGAACAACGGGTGAGAGGATGGCCCGCCGTGACACATCACCGGTCGCTACCGGTTCGGGAGCTGGAATCGGCGGTGCCGGGGGAGGCGGCGCCTCAGCTGACGCACCCGTCGGGCCCACCGCAGGTGTGCCGGTCGGACCAATCGCAGGTGTGCCGGTCGGACCCATGGCGGGAGTCCCCGTCGGGCCCATCGCAGGTTCCTGGGCGCTGATCATCTCAGCGGCTTCGCCGATGATCACGATCGCAGTGCCGACGCCGACGGTCTCACCGGCCTGCGCGAGGATCTCGAGGATCACGCCGGATGCCGGAGAGGGCATCTCGGTATCGACCTTGTCGGTCGAGATCTCGACGAGGACCTCATCCTCTTCGATCTCCTCGCCGACCTGTTTGGCCCAGCTCAGGATCGTTCCCTCGGTCACCGTCTCGCCGAGTTGCGGCATCGTCACCGTCACGGGCATTCGTTCGTGCTCCTTCGTGTACCGATCCCAAGCTTCATCATCAATGCAGTGGTCGTTTGGCAGCGGCCAGCAGTGTCTCGCCGATGCCTTCAGAGATCGTCGGGTGGGCGTGGATGAACGCAGCAGCCTCCGATGGGAGGGCTTCCCATCCAACGGAGTACATGAGTTCGTGGATGACCTCGCCTGCGACCGGATCGACCACGGTCGCACCGAGAATCGGACCATCCTTCTTTGCGACGATCTTGACGACTCCACCCGTCTCGCCATGGATGATCGCGCGACCGACCCCGCGCATCCCGTGGTTCGTCACCTCTACCTCGAAACCTTGCTCGATCGCCTGCGCTTCCGTGAGCCCGACCGACGCCGCCTCCGGGTGCGTGTACACGATCATCGGAACCGCCCGATAGTCGACCGGAGCCGTCTCACCTGTTGCGATATGGGTGATCGCTGCGATGGCTTCGGCGAAACCGACGTGGGCCAATTGTGGGGTTCCCGCGACGATGTCACCTACCGCGTAGACGTTCGGAACCACCGTCTGCATCGTTTCCGGATCGACCGGGATGAAGCCCCTGTCGGTGGTGACACCGATCGTCTCGAGGCCGACTCCTTCCGTGACCGGTGCTCGGCCAACGGCAACGAGAACCACGTCGACTTCCACAGAATCGTCGCCGAACGGAACCATCACACCGGTTGCAGACATGTGCGGGGCACCGACCTGGGTGCTGGTCTTGACTTTGATCCGTTTCTTGCGGAACGAGCGCCCGACAGCTTTGGCGGCTTCTGGTTCCATGCCGGGGAGGATCTGATCGAGTGCCTCGAAGAGGTGGACCTCGCTCCCGACGTCCGCCAGCATCGATGCGAACTCTGCGCCGATCGCTCCTGCTCCGATCACAGCAACGCGATCCGGTTGGCGGGTCCAGTCGAGGGCATGGTCGCTGCTGACGATCCGTTCTCCGTCGATCACGTAGCCCGGGATGGTGCGAGGAACGGATCCTGTGGCGATGATGGTCGCCTTGGCCGCCAGCGTCGTTGTCGCCCCATCGGACGCCGTCACCTCGATGCCGCCGTCGACGATCCGACCGAAACCTTCGTGGACTTCGACTCCCCTGGTCTTCAGGAGTCCGGAAAGCCCCTTGACGAGACCGTCCACGATCTGATTCTTCCGTGCCAGGGCAGCCGGCCAGTCGAGTGTTGGTTCGGATGACTCGACACCGAACTCTGACGATCGAGCGACGGTCTGGTAGACGGAAGCCGTCTCGAGCCAGGTCTTCGCCGGTATGCACCCCCGCACGAGACACGTGCCACCGAGGCGGTCCTTCTCGACGAGCGCCACCGAGAGACCGAAGTTATGGGCGTAGAGGGCCGCTGCATAGCCGCCGGGACCTCCACCGATGATGACGACGTCGTGCACCGTTTCCTCCAAAGCTGGGCGTCGCCAGACTAGCGGAACCGAGGTCGCATCCCGGGCGTTGCCGCGACGCCGCCACGACACGATGGTCCCATCCAATACTCAATCCTGCGATGCACACTCCGGCGACGGCGCGACGTTCGACCTGTCGAAGTCCGGGGACAGATAGATCAGGTTCCCACCAGACCGAGGAGCCGTTCGGCGTTGTCGTGCAGCACACGGCGTCGTACCGTCTCGTCCACCGACCCGGCTTGCCACTCGGCAAGTGAGTCGTCGAGTGACGCAAAGCACCAATCGCTGCCAAAGAGACAACGGTCGAAGTCAAGACCGGCAAGTGCATCGAGATCATCCATGCACCCGCGCGGTGTGGATCCGACCAGGTTCAGCCAGACGTTCGACTTGTGGGCCGCAACCGCTACGGCTTCATCGCGCCAGAGCCGACCGAGATGGGCGATGACGATCTGCAGGTTCGGGAACGTTGCGGCGACCTCGTCGACCGCCGTCGGTGCTCCATGAGTCAGTCGCAACCCGGTTCCGCCCGGCATACCCGATCCAAGTCTTGAGTAGCCGGTATGGAAGAAGCAGATCAGACCGTGTTCATCTGCCGCTTCGTAGACGTTGAATGCCGAACGTGAAGAAGGATCGAATCCTTGTCCGATCGGATGGAATGCAAGACCGACGAGGCCGAGTCGTGCAGCAGAGTGCACCCCGGCAACAGCCGCGGCTCCCCTCGCCGGATCGATCGATCCGAATCCGTAGAACACGTCTGGATGGGCGTCCACCATCGCTGCGACATCCGTGCCGGAGAACGGCCGCGTTTGGGTGATCGTCTCTGTGTCCCAGCCGAGGAGGACCGCTTTCCCGTTCCGATCCCGGTAGTAGGAGGCCACGTCATCGACCGTGCGCACTTCGAGTGCGGCGTCGATACGGTCTTCCAGAGGCACGAGGTACGGTGCGATGGGGCCGTTCAGGAGCTCTGCGACCGGAGGATGAACGTGAAAGTCGATGAATTCCGTCAACGGGGGTGAAACCCTCGATTCTGAGCTTCGGCGAGCGTGTCGGGGCCGAATGCCTGGAGAAGCTTCTCTCCCATGAGGTCCTGTTTGTCCGCTCGTGCTTCGAGCGCAGCGAAGTCGTCTGTGTCATCACAGTCGTGAACGATCATGTCGTCACGGGTTCCGATGAATCGGTTGTTCTCGAATCGACGAAGCCGGCCCATACGCTGACGATAGTCGCGTCAGGACTCCGTGAGTTGAACAGTTCCCGAGGAGAGACCGCTACCGCCGGTCTTGAGGCGAAGCACACCATCGACTCCCTCGCCGTTGAACGCCATCACCCAGTCGGCGTCGCTCCCGCCGGACCTCGTGATCTCGTATCCATTCGGCGGCAGGTTCTCCTCGTAGTACTTCACGACAGCCTGCACCGATGCGGGGAACGTGATGATCATCTCCGTGAGGCCGCGATTCGTGTCGACGAGCGTGGCCCCGATGACCGCCTCATCCGGGATGGGGAACGAATCCGGCATCGTGTCGGGGACCGAACCCCTTCCGAACACAACCCCGGCGGCAGCGTCCACGTCTCCGGCTGTCGTGGTATCCGTCGACGAATCGCTACATCCAGCAGCGAAGAGCGCCACAACGATGAGGGCTGCAAGAAGGGTGAAGAGTCTGGTCGATCGCATCGACAGATGATATGGACGGAGTGGAGATAGGG
>JAOZMA010000069.1:3916-9518 GCA_029934555.1 Acidimicrobiia bacterium
AAGAAACTTCTCTCCCAAGCGTCTGGCCACTGGTAGGTTCCCACACCATGGATTTCCACTCGATGCGTCTCCTCTTCGCGCTCCTTGCCCTCGCTGCGAACATCGCCACGATCGGCATCGTGGTGATCGGATTCGCCGGCCGGATCGGACCGTCGGGCCTCGCACTGCGAAGGCGTGTCTTCGGTGCCTTCCGTGGGCTCGAACTGTGGCTCGGCTTCGGTGTCGCCACGACAGCGATGCTCGGGAGTCTCTATCTCTCTGACATCGTCCATCTGGTGCCGTGCACCTACTGCTGGTACCAGAGGATCGCGATGTATCCCCTGGTCGTCATTCTGGGGATCGCAGCATTTCGGAGAGACCAGGGAATCCGCATCTATGCCGCATCCTTGGCCGGTATCGGCGCCGTCATCGCCATCTATCACCGCATCGTCCAGGCGTTCCCGGAGCTCAACGGCTCGGCATGCTCTGCAGGCGTCCCATGCACCGCGGCCTATTTCACGCTGTTCGGTTTCGTCACGATCCCGTACATGGCGCTCAGCGGGTTTCTCCTGATTCTCGCTCTGCTCTACGTCGACCGCACCAATAGCGCCGCTTAGCGGTCATCATTGCCCGTCCCTGAGAGGAGCCCCATGGCCGATACAACGAAAAGCCAGTCGAAATCGTCCGAGAAGTCCCGATCGATTCTCATCGGCGGCATCGTGGTCGTCATCGTTGCGATCGTCGTCTTCATCGTGTTCAGCAGCAATACGAACACGGCGCCGGACAACGAATTTGGAGAACCACAGGTCCAGGGTCAACTCTCGCCGATGCCACCTGATGCTGCAGTCGACACCTCGGTGTCGGGCGAAACCGCCCCGGTCGTGATCGGTGCGGACTTCAACGGGAACGAGGTCCGGATAGAGAACGATGGCAGAGCCAAAGCGATCGTGCTCCTCGCACATTGGTGCCCTCACTGCCAGAACGAGGTCCCCGAGGTACAGGCGTGGCTCGGCTCGGGTGGCGGAGTCGAAGGCGTCGATCTGTACTCCGTGGCGACTTCGATGAACTCTTCTCGCGACAACTACCCATCGTCCGAGTGGCTCGACCGGGAGGGTTGGACGGTCCCGGTGGTCGTGGACGACCAGGAGAACAGCGTTTACAGGGCGTACGGTGCCGGCGGCTTCCCCTTCTGGGTTTTCGTGAACAGCGACGGGACCGTCGCTGCTCGAGCCGCAGGGAGAATCGGCATCGATCAACTCGAACAGTTCATGAGCGGTCTCTCCTAGCAATGGCCATGGAACTCGGATTGATGGTCGAACCGCAGGTCGGCGGCAGCTACGCCCGGCTGCGTGAACTGGCCGTCTGGGCAGAGAATCAGGGTCTCGACGCCTTCGCCCGCTCCGACCACTACCTGGACATGGAACGCTCGGCTCCGTCCACCGACGCCCTCACGACGTTGGGCGGTCTTGCAGAGGCCACGGACGCGATCCAACTCGTGGTCCTCGTGACACCGCTTACGTTCCGGCATCCGGCGGTGATAGCGAAGGCCGCAGCGACACTCGACGAGATGACGGGTGGTCGTTTCGCCCTCGGTGTCGGCACGGGGTGGATGCAGGGCGAGCACGACATGTTCGGAATGGACCTTCCCGAACTCGGCGAACGCTTCGATCGACTCTACGAGACGCTCTCATATCTCCGCGCCGCCTTCGGTACGAACGAGGGGTTCGCAGGCAAGCACTACAACCTCGCACCGATCGACGTTCTCCCCCGGCCCCTCAACGTCCCGATCGTGGTCGGCGGAGGCGGGATGAAGAAGACCCCTTCGTATGCCGGTCGGTTCGCGGACGAATACAACATGTTCGTCACCGACAGTGAGACGCTCGAACGACGTCTCGACGTTATGCGGACCGCCGAGGCGACCGCCGGGAGGGATCCCGGCAGCGTGAAGGTGAGCTTCGTCGGTCCCGCCGTCGTTGCCGCCACCGACGACGAGTACGCCGCCCTCCTTACGGACCGCGGTTCGAAGCGCGACATGAGCGCATCGGAGTACGAGGCATTCCTCATCGAGAAGAACGTCCCCCGCGGGACGCCAGATCAAGCAGTTGCTGTAGTCTCCGACCTGGAGAACATGGGTATCGGCCGTTTCTACCTCCAGGAGTACTCCCACCTCGACGACGTCGACACCGAGGCGCTGACCCCCCTGTTCAAAACACTACGGGGGTAGGAGAAACCCCGTTGTCTATGGCTTCACACGGGCCTAACCTCGTGTTCATGACACCTTTGCTCGTCGTTGATGATCTGCACGCTTCCGTCGAAGGCATTGAGATTCTCAAAGGTGTCGACCTCATCGTCAACCCCGGAGAGATCCACGCGATCATGGGTCCGAATGGCTCCGGCAAGTCGACACTCGCCAACGTTCTGCTCGGTCACCCCTCCTACACGGTGACCCGGGGCACGATCACGTACAAGGGCGAGGACATCACCGAAGCCACGCCCGACGAGCGTGGTCGCTCCGGCATGTTCCTTGGATTCCAGTACCCGGAGGAGATCCCGGGTGTCTCCGTCATCAACTTCCTCCGTACAGCCCTCTCCAATCGCACCGGCATCGACTACACGGTGCTCGAGCTGCGACTGAAAGTCGTTGAGGCGATGAGGGAGCTCGAGATGGACCCGGCATTCGCCGACCGCTACTTGAACGAAGGCTTCTCGGGGGGCGAGCGAAAACGCAACGAGGTGCTCCAGATGGCGGTCCTCGAACCGGATCTGGCCGTCCTCGACGAGACCGACTCCGGATTGGACATCGACGCCTTGAAGGTCGTCGCCGAAGGCGTGACCCGGCTCAGCAGCGAAGAGCGCGGATTCGTCGTGATCACCCACTATCAGCGGATGCTCGACTACATCACCCCCAACGTGGTCCATGTGTTCCTCGATGGCCGGATCGTCGAGTCGGGAGAGTCCGATCTTGCCGATCGGATCGAGGCGTCGGGCTACGACCACTATCGAACCGGAGCCGCAACGACTTGACCGACCTCAGCCACCTTCGCGAGGACTTCCCGATTCTCAGTCGCGAGGTCAACGGACACCCTCTCGTCTATCTCGACTCGGCTGCAACGACCCAGAAGCCGATCCAGGTGCTCGATGCCGTCGATGCCTTTTACCGAACGGAGAACGCCAACGTGCACCGCGGGGCGTACACGCTCTCCGCAGAGGCGACCGATGCCTACGAGGGAGCCAGGGCGAAGGTGGCATCGTTCATCAACGCTTCGTCACCCAACGAGATCGTGTTCTCAAGGGGGGCAACGAGTTCACTCAATCACATCGCATACGGGTGGGGCCTGAATCATCTCTCCGAAGGGGACCGGGTGGTCCTCACCGTCATGGAGCATCACTCCAACGTCGTTCCCTGGCAGCTCGTCGCACGGCACAAAGGCATCGAGTTGGTCTACCTCACCATGGACGACCGCTACGAGGTCGACCTCTCCGGCCTGGACGATCTGATCGACGAGCGAGTCAAGATCATCTCGGTCTCCGGTATGTCCAATGTGACCGGGACGCTTGGTCCCGTTCGAACCATGGTCGAAGCAGCCCGGTCGGTCGGAGCACTCGTCGTTGTCGACGGCGCTCAACTCGTCCCGCACTCCCCCACCGACGTGCAGGACCTCGACGCCGATTTCCTCGTCTTCTCCGGCCACAAGATGCTCGCCCCGACCGGCATCGGCGCAATGTGGGGCAAGCCGGAACGTCTCGAAGAGATGGAGCCGACCGAAGGCGGAGGCGAGATGATCGCCGACGTGGGTCTCTACGAGTCCCGTTGGGCGCCGGTCCCCCAGAAGTTCGAAGCAGGGACGCCGCCGATCGCCCAGGCCGTCGGCTTCGGAGCCGCCGTTGACTATCTGACGGCTGTGGGCATGGAGACCGTGAGAGATCATGAACAAGAGATCACCGGCTACGCCATGAAGCGCCTCGCCGAAGTCCCGGACCTCATCGTGTACGGGCCGAGCGATCCGGAGAACCGAGGTGGTGCGGTGAGCTTCTCGCTCGCCGACATCCACGCTCATGACATCGCGACGATCCTCGACCAGCACGGCATCGAAGTCCGTGCCGGACACCATTGTGCGAAGCCGTTGATGCGGCACCTCCAGGTTCCGGCAACGGCGCGGGCGTCGTTCTATCTCTACAACACGACCGATGAAGTGGACAGCCTCGTCGATGGGTTGTTCGATGCTCGTTCTCTGTTCGGCCTCGACAGCTGATCCAGGTATCGTTCTCCTCCATGTCTTCCCTCGATGAGCTCTACCGCCAGGTCATCCTCGACCACTACCGGAACCCGCGTCGGCGGGGCTCCCTCACCGGACCTCACATCCATGCCGAGGGGTTGAACCCCTCCTGCGGAGATGAGTTCTCCCTCGACCTCCAGATCGAAGACGGAGTCATCACAGACGCCGCCATCCAGGGCCAGGGTTGTTCGATCTCGCAGGCATCCGGCTCGATGATGACCGATGTGATCGTCGGCAAGACGATCGACGAGGCCAGAGAGCTCACGGCTACCTTCAAGCTCATGATGGGGATCGACGTAGGCGACGATCCCCTCGATCCGGACCGCCCCGGAGCCGTCCTCGGCGACCTCGAGGCACTTCAGGGTGTGAAGAAGTTCCCGGTGCGCATCAAGTGTGCCGACCTTCCCTGGACGACACTGACCGACGCACTCGATCAAGCCTGATTGCCGCAGCGTCGGCTCGGTACGATGGGTCCATGAACTACTCACCTTCCTCAGCGCTGATCGTCGTCGACGTACAGAACGACTTCGCCGACCCCGAGGGGTCTCTCTACGTCGACGGTGGCGAGGCCACGATCCCGTTCATCAACGAGCAGATCACGATGGCCGCACAGGCCGGATCGACCATCGTCTACACGAGAGATTGGCATCCCGAGTCGACGCCCCACTTCGCCAAAGACGGTGGCATCTGGCCGGTTCACTGTGTCGGCGACACCTGGGGATCGGAGTTCCATCCCGATCTCATCATCGGCGAAACGGAGGTCAAGAAGGGCACGTCGGGAGAGGACGGCTATTCAGGGTTCACGGTGCGTGATCCGGAGACCGGTTCCGAATCGTCGACCGGTCTCGAGGCGCTCCTCAGAGATGCCGGAATCACCGACGTGGTCGTCCTCGGTCTCGCGACCGACTATTGCGTCAAAGAGACCGCGCTCGACGCGGTGCGCCTCGGCTTCTCAACGACACTTCTCGCCGACGGCATCCGATCCGTCAACCTCTCAGAGGGAGACGGTGACCGAGCGATCGCCGACATGGCGGCTGCGGGCGTCGTTGTTGTGTGAAGATTGCCGCCTTCGGCGGCGTACTGGGAAGACCCGCGGATAGGTGGATACATGAGTCTGAGAACTGGGAGCGATGAGTGTGACGCGTCGCATCCTTTTCCCTCTCCTCAGGGGAGGGTGGCAGCGCCGCCAGGCGATGACGGGAGGGGTCAGATGGTTCCTCATCTCGTTCGGCGTTTGACCCCCTCCTTCGTCGGCACCTCCCCCTGAGCCTGAATCCACGGTTTCTCGTTGGGTGGAGTAGTCGAATCCGTTGACACGAGCCGTGTTCTCGCCGGAGTCATTCGTC
>JAOZMA010000070.1 GCA_029934555.1 Acidimicrobiia bacterium
CGAGCCGAGTATTCGGCCGACGTCGATCTCCTGAGGCTGGCATCGGAGAACGTAATCGATGCTGTGATCCAGCCGGAGGAACTCCGCAGAGAGATCATCGCCCGGGTTCGATACGCCGCACGCAAAGACCGCAGCTTCTCGAAACGGCGCCACGGCATACCTCCGGTATGAGCGAGGATCAGGACTCTGCCGAGCCCGAATCAAGCGAAGACGTTGAACGGCAACGCTGGCCGATCGGGTTCATGCTGCTCCTCGGAGTCACAGCCCTCTACCTCGGGTGGAGGCTCGTTCAGGGGATCGGCGTCCTCATCCGATGGCTGGGCGGCTGAACGTGTCTACGCCTTGTCCTCGTGGTTGTTTCCCGGTACGCCCACGCGGGCAGCTCTCTTGGCGTAGTAGTAGATACGTTTCAGGTCTTCGATGATGTCCGACTCGATGCGGTAGGCCTCGAAGCGTTGCGGCTCGTCTGCGGTGAGCCGCTCGAGTTGGTGCCCACGAGCCTCTGCCGCTCGTGCGTTGATTTCGGGCTTCATGTCGATGGTCCGTTGAGCGGCCTCCGGGTTGTCCGTGGCCAACGCGGTCGTGGTGATGTCGAGGGCTGCGATCACATCGTCGGCGAGGTCGGTGATGAGGGTCCGCGTTGGCACGGAGATGTCCACACCAGCCTCGATGCGCTTGAACCCATCGGACACGAGGTTCTTGGACACGGCGTCACCGATGGCCTCGACGTCGCCTGCCGCCTCGAGAAGGCCGAGAAGCTCATCCGTCTGCCCGCGCGTGATCTCACCCTCCGAGATCCTCGCGAGGTACGTGACGATGCTGGCGTGCAGTTCGTCGATCTCGTCATCGGCTGCCGCGACGGCCGTGAGCTCGTCGGCTGTTCCGGAGATCGCAGCCGCGACACCGGCCACGACCATCTCGCGAACGTGGGAGCCCATTCGCCCGATCTCCCGGCGGGCGTGGTCCAGAGCGATCGAAGGTGTGGCCAGAAGCTCGGGACTGAGGTAGCGGGGCTCGATCACCCGGGCCTCATCGGACGGCTTGCTTCTGATCACGAACTCGGAGGCACGCGCGAACAACTTCGTGAACCAGATGAATATCAGAACGTTGGCCACGTTGAACACCGTGCTCGACCAGGCCACCTGCCTGCCGATGTCGTCCGGTGGGGACAGGCGAATCGAGATCCCCGCGAGAATGCCGATGAACGGGACCCAGATCAATGCCCCGATCACGTTGAACAAGGTGTGGACGAACGCAGCTCTCCTGGCGTCGACCGGTTTGCCTATGGCAGCAAGTTGTGCCGTCACGGACGTCCCGATGTTGGCTCCCAGCACGATGGCGATGGAGAGTTCCAGGCCGATCAGCCCCTGCACCGCGAGCGAGATGACGATCGCCATGGTGGCTGCGGACGACTGGATGACCGCGGTGAATGCCGCACCGATGGCGATTCCCACCCAGACGTTGGAGATGGATCCCATGGCATCGAGGAACGGGTCGTAGCTCTGGAGCGGCACCATCGACAGCCCCATCACCGATAGGCCGAAGAACACAAGGCCGAGGCCCATGATGGTTCTCCCGATGCGTTCGGTGAGCTGTCGGCGAGCGAAGAACTCGATCGCGTATCCAATCGTGACGACCGCAAGGGCGTACTTCGTCACCTTGAACGCGATGATCTGCGCCGTGACGGTCGATCCGATGTTGGCTCCGAAGATGACGGGGATCGCCTGCATCAGCGTCATTGCACTCGCAGAGATCAAGCCGACGAGCACGACGGTCGTGACGCTTGACGACTGGACAATCGCCGTGATCGTTGCACCGGTGACAACGCCGTAGAATCGGTTCCCTGTCAGGTGGGAGAGGACCCACCGGAGCCGGTTCCCTGCGATTCCTTTGAAGCCGCTGATCGTGCGATCCATCCCGAGCAGGAAGAGCGACAGCCCCCCGAAGAACCCCATGATGAGGACGAGCCAGTCGGGCGTCTCGGTCACGGAGTTACCGGGCCGACCACGCGGGGGAATCCGATTGAAACGAGCATCACATCAGCCTATCGACTCGGTGTACCGGACGGCGGTTGCTTAGAGGGCTACGCTTTCGATGCCGGTACGATGCCCCTTCCACCACCCAGAGGTATGACGATGGAATCCACATATGACGAACAGGCCGAAACGATCGCGAAGCAGGCCACGACCGACGAGGTCGTCGAAGAAGCTGCCGTGGGCGTATCCGACGACGGGATCGTGATGACGGATGTGGTGGCATCAGAGATCGATATCGATGGTGACGGGATCGCTGATGGAGTCTCGGTCACGACGACCGAAGTACGCGAGATCGATGTGAACGGAGACGGCATCCCGAACATCGTGGAGACCACGACGGTGACAGAGACCGTGGTCGACATCGATGGTGACGGTGTCCCCGACGTCGGAACCAGGGTCGTAACCGAAGAGGTTCTGATGGACGTCGACGGTGACGGGACGCCCGACACGGTCGAGATCACTGAGACGACGACAATCGCCTATGACACAACAGGCGACGGTCTCCCCGATGTCTCCGAGACGGTTCTGATCGAAGCGAGTGGCATAGATGTCACGGGTGATGGAGTGCTCGACGAGATCGAGGCCACAGTCAGCGAAGTAGTCGCAGTCGACCTCGATGGTGATGGCATTCCTGACGAAGCGATCGTCGTGGTGGAAGAACTCGACACCGAAGGCTGACAACCCGTCCACCGGAGGCTTCGCCAAGGCCGACGGTAGGATGACGGAGTCCGGGCTGTGGCGCAGCATGGCAGCGCGCGTGACTGGGGGTCACGAGGTCGCCGGTTCAAATCCGGCCAGCCCGACGAAGAGAAACCCCGTAGCAGCAACTGTTACGGGGTTTCATCGTGTCGCGACCGAGGCGCTTGAAGTAGCGCGGGAGCCAACAGGATTGGATGGCTCTCGCGAGAGTTCGAACGAGAGTCGCCACGATGATGCTGGATCTGCCGGTGGTAGATTGGCGACGAAGAGACGCGGCGAAAGGCCGGGTCACCGATCAGTCGTGCGAAAGGTTGTAGTGATGCTCGAAACGATGGAGAAGAGCTCCGGGAACGTCATCGGATACAAGATATCGGGGGACGTGACGAAAGAGGACTACGCCACGCTCGATCCTGCGGTCGCGGCTGCGGTGAAGGAGTACGGGAGTATCAACCTCCTCCTCGATATGACGGACTTCCACTGGGAGAAGGTTTCTGCCTGGTCCGCGGACTTCGGTTTCGGCAAGAAGTACAAAGACTCGATCGACAAGATGGCCCTCGTTGGCAACAAGAAGTGGGAGAAAGCGATGGCAAAGGCCGCGCAGCCGTTCTACGCGAAGGCGATCAAGTACTTCGAGACCGATGACGACGCCTGGGATTGGTTGAACAGCTAGCCGGCATCTGCGTTGTCAGATTTGCCGGTGTCCGCGACGGTGTCGTCTCCAGACCGACTGTCATCCGGTGATTGCTGACCATCACCGGACGCGTGGGCTTTCTGGTCGTCGTCGTTAGCGGAACTCCCCGCTGCGTCGTGAGGCGTGGGTGTAGTGGCATCGAGTGTGCCGCGAGGTGCTGAAACATCGAGTGGGGGGATTGCGAGCTTGATGCCCGCATCGGCGAGCGCCGGCATCGTCGCGCGAATGACACCGTCGGTTACCGGTCCGTCCGACGTCATCGAGGACGGGTACCAGTAGCTGATCGACAAGACGACAGCGTTGTTGACGACTCCGGTTGCCTGGACTGCGGCTGGAGGATCGTGCCTGACATCCTTGACGTCAGCGATCGCAGCCAGGAGCAGTTTCGTTGTCCGTTCCAGATCCGTGTCCGGTTCCACGGTGATGTCGAAACTGGCTTTCCTGCTATCGAATGCCGTGTACACGATGATGGGCTGGCTCAGGACTTCCGTGTTCGGAACGTGGACCTTGCGCCCGTCGCTGGTCTTGAGCACGGTACTGCGACTTCCGATCTCGGTAACGGTCCCCTCATGGCTCACCGTACCGATCTGGTCGTTCACGCCAAAAGCAGGCCGGATGGTGAGCAGCATCCCTGCGGCGGAGTTCTCGATCATGGGCCTCACCATGAGAACTCCAACGATGGCAACCACGACAACAACGATGGTGACCCAACCAACGGAGACGCCGAGGATGCTCAGGGCCATGGCACCGGCGACGATATATGCGAGCCACGCCGCGGCTCTGCCGGCGTCCTGGGCTATCCCTTCCGGGACACCGTCGATCCGCCGGACGGCTTTGACCGTCAGCCGGCGAACTAGTGAGCCGAGAGCGATTCCGCCCACGACGACGACGACGGCGGCCAGGACGTTCCACCCGGTCACGTCGGAGGCGTTGAGGGCATCACCGAGCTGCTGTACCTGGCTGGAGCCCTGTGCGTAGATCTGAGGTGGCATGTTGGACGGCCTCTGTCTCGTCTTATCGGGCGATAGGGGAGCAAGGTTAGTGTCCACGGCCCACGGCATGGGTCACGTGGTAGATTGCTCGTAGAGCGATATCAATTGGGAGGCTCGAACGTCATGTGTTGTTTCTTCTCGGCACTCATCATCGCCGGACCCCGGCTGGGAATTCTCGTCTGGTGGATGATCCAACCAGCACGATGGGACGCTGCGTTCTCGAGCTTCTGGTGGTCGTTCCTCGGCTTCATCTTCGCCCCATGGACCACGCTCATGTGGGTGTCCGTCGCCGCTGGCGGCGTTGTCGGTTTCGACTGGATCATTCTGGGCATCGGCGTTCTCGCCGACATCGCGTCCTACTCAGCGAATGCCTATGAGCGCCGCGAGGTGTACATGGCCTAGGCGACCGGGTTTTCGAACGAGGACGAAGCGTCGGCGGTGCACGGAGTGCGCCGATCCCGGCGCTTCGTCTCGTTGACGGAGACCTTGCAGCCTCACATGGTTGATGCGACCATGGGTCGACGGTACGTCTCTACCCACGATCTCATCCAAAGGAGCATCAGATGGACAAGGAACAGCGACACACATTGGCGAAGGTCTTTTCCGATCCAATTTCGCCTGGTGTCCGGTGGAAGGACGTAGAGCACCTGTTCATCGGTCTCGGTGGATACGCCAAGTGGTCTGATCCGAGCCAGCTGACCGTGGAGCTTCATGCTCACAAGGAGTCGTTCAAGACCCCGACACGGGACAAGAACGCCACCCTCGACGCGAGCGATGGCAAGCGCGTCCAGGCGTTTCTCGCGTCGGCCGGGGTAACGAAGAACATGGCCGAGGGCTGACCCGCCAGCGGGGAGACCACGGACGCCGGCGGTTTCGTCGACTGGTCTCGCTCAAGTGTGCCGAATCCGGCTAGCCCCCTGCGATGCCCTGGGATAACGTTGACTGTGGCCGGGGTGGAGCAGGAGAGGTTGAGACAACGGCAGCGGGATGTGCGCGGCCCCTCGGCCCGCTCCCGACGTGACATCGAGTACAGCGGCGCAAGGAGCCGAACATGGCGCAGCAGCCAAGCGGTTGGTACAACGATCCAACGGACCAGTACATGTATCGCTACTGGAACGGGAGCCAGTGGACGGACCAGGTGAGCAGCGGTGGTACTACAAGCACCGATCCGAAGGCCATGGACTCGGCCGCCGCTACCGTCCCTCCAGGCCCGGGCACGGAGGCACCGGGCGCACCCCCGGCTACACAGCCGCAGACCGTGGAGGTCACACAGAAGAGAGGATCGGGATTCGGCACCGTCATCGGTGTCCTCATCGCCGTCGCGGCGATTATCGTGCTGATCGTCGTGCTGATGAACAACTCGAGCGGCGACTCGTCGACACCGGACACCGAGGTTCCAGCGACGACGGAAGCGCCGGCGACGACCGTGGCTCCGTAAGAGCAAGAAGTGTGACGAGAACGGTTCTCGATTCACAGCAAGTCATTGACCGGTCCTCGCGACTGTCTGTTAGGAGTACGAGATGTTGACGATGCCCGGCGGCCCCCCGGCGTATCACGTGTTGGCGAAGCCGACCGGCCCGATCTGCAACCTCGATTGCGAGTATTGCTTCTTCTTGTCGAAAGAGATGCTGTATCCGGGAGATCGGTTCCGGATGGCCGACGATCTGTTGGAGACCTACATCCGGCAGTTGTTGGAGTCGCATCGCACGCCGGACGTGATGGTTGCGTGGCAGGGTGGCGAGCCGACGATGATGGGGCTCGATTTCTTCCGCCGGTCGGTGGAGTTGGTCGAGCAGTATCGCAAGCCAAACCAGCGCATCTCATACACGATCCAGACGAACGGCATCTTGATCGACGACGACTGGGCGGTGTTCTTCAAGGAGAACGATTTCCTGGTTGGCGTATCTGTCGATGGCACGCAGCCGCTCCATGACGCGTATCGCGTCGACAAACGCGGCAAGGGTTCGTTCGATCGGGTGATGAGGGGCTTCGAGGCATTGAAGGCCCGCGATGTGGACGTCAACGTGCTGTGCACCGTGCATGCGGCGAACGTGGATCATCCGTTGGACGTGTACCGATTCTTCCGCGACGACATGGGCGTGCATTTCGTGCAGTTCATCCCCATCGTGGAGCGGGTTACCGAAACGCTGCTTCCGTTGGCGAACCTGGGATGGGGGGCCGAACGGGGCGACGATCGTCCGCTGTATCTCCAGGAGGGGCATCACGTCACGGACCGGACGGTGGAGCCGGAGGCATTCGGTCGGTTCCTGACGACGATCTTCGACGAGTGGGCGCAGAACGACGTTGGTGAGGTGTACGTTCAGCATTTCGATACGGCATTGGCGAACTGGTTCGGGGAACCTGCCGGTGTGTGCGTGTTCTCGGAGACGTGCGGTCTTGCCGTGGCACTAGAGCACAACGGTGACCTGTACTCGTGTGATCACTACGTTGAGCCGGACTATCTGCTTGGCAACATCAACGACACGCCGATGGTGGAATTGGTCGGGTCGCCACAGCAGATCGAGTTCGGGCTGGCGAAACGGGACTCGCTCCCGGAGTTCTGCCGGAGCTGCGATGTCCGGTTCGCATGTCACGGCGGGTGCCCGAAGAACCGCTTCATCGACACGCCCGACGGCGAAGCAGGTCTGAACTATCTCTGCGCCGGATACAAGATCTTCTTCAACCACGTCGACCGACCGATGCGGATCATGTCGGATCTTCTGCGTCAGAACCGCGCGCCGTCTGAACTGCCCGTAGTGCTGGCAGCGGAAGACGCGGCGCGGTTCGCCGACGTTGGGCGCAACGACATCTGCCCTTGCGGCAGCGGCCTCAAGTACAAGCGGTGTCATGGAGCCAGTGAGTCATGATGGAAGACGCATCGAGCGTGATCGCATACGTTTCGGCGACCGGGTCGGCCCAGACAGATGAGTAGGTTCATGATGGAAACACAACAGTCAAAGTTCTTGCAGCAGAACACCAGCACGGAGGTCATGATGAGTTCATCAGTCAATCGACACGAGCACACGACGGTGGGTCGATCATGACCGCGGGTTCTGTTGCTTCCAGCGTTGCCATCCGCGTCACGGATCGTCTGAATCCGATCACGAACAGTCCGTCCGCGCCCCTCAAGACCCGGGCCATCTTCTCCGCGTTTGCACCGTCGCTGATGCCTCGTGCTTCGTTGCATCAGGGGGTGGCGGTCGGTGCGTCGGTGTTGGCTGCCGACCTTGTCATGAGCGCCGTCGACGCCGGGGTGCGTCGGGTGATTCCGAACTCGGCTCCGTTCGCTTTGAGGATCGGTGCACGAGCGTTGCTTTCGGCCGCAGGCCTGGCGGTGAGCAAGATTCCCGAGACGGATGATGAGTCGACCACCAAGGCCTCGATTCGCACTTTGGGCCGGTTGGCCCTGGCAGGCGGCATCGGCGGCATGATCTATCAAACGAGCGAGGAGGCCAAAGGCCGATTCCCTCCACGGTCACCGCTGCGTCCGGCCATCGGCGGCGCTGCAGGATTCGCCGGGGCGATGGTGTACTCCAAGGACCTCCTGACCGAGCGTCAGAGCGTCATCAAACCGTGGACGGACACCGATAAGCCGGCAACGCTGGCCGGCTCCATCGGTATCGGACTTGTCGTGACGTCTCTCGGGAAGGGCATCGGCAAGGGCTATCTCGCGTCGCGGCGCTCCATGGGTTCGTACTTCGGTGACGACTTCACCCGCGCGCAGGTCGGACGTACGATCAACGCCGCCGCGTGGGCCATTGGGAGTTACGGTTTCTACCTCGGGATCGTGTCCCTGATCGCTCGCAAGAACGAGGTCGTCGAACCAGCGTATTCGGAACCTCCGACCAGTCCCTACCTGTCAGGTGGCCCGAAGAGCGCGTCTCCGTTCTTCGAAGTGGGGTTGCAGGGACGCCGGTTCCTGACGGACGTGGTGACACCGGAACAGATCGAGTCGACGCTGGGGGAGAAGGCGAAGGCACATCCGATTCGGGCATTCGTCGGAGTCAACAGCGAGCCGCTGTATCCGTCGGGTCGGTCAGAGATGATGCTCGATGAGTTGGAGCGCCTTGGCGCATTCGACCGGGAGTATCTCCTGCTGGTCAACCCAACAGGTACAGGGTGGGTCGATCAGACGATGATCGAATCCGCCGAGATCCTCACCCGTGGCGACATCGCCACTGCGTGTATCCAGTACGGCCGCGGGCCGTCGTTCCTCGAGGTGCAGAAGGTCACGATGGGTGCGACCCAGTTCCGTGGCTTGCTGTGGGGCGTCAAGAAGCGACTGGACGGGATGGCCCCTGAGAAGCGTCCAAAGGTACTCGTCTTCGGAGAGAGCCTCGGGTCGTGGTCAGGATCCGACGTGGTCATGCATCAGGGAATCGAGGGATTCGATCATTACGGGATCGAATACGCCCTGTGGTTCGGTCTCGTTGGTTTCGCGAAATGGTCGAAGACCGGCATGCGCCAGGGATCGAACGCCCTTGTCCCACCGGGAACTGTGGAGGCGTTCGATGACTTCGACGAGTACAAGGAGCTCTCACAAGAGGCGCGTGATAAACTCCGGGCGGTGATCGTGGATCACGACAACGATCCGATTGCGGCGATGTCCCTCCGCTGGGCGGTGAAGCGTCCGCCGTGGCTCAAAGGAACTGCCCGTGGCCGCAATGTGCCTGAGGGGATGCAGTGGGTTCCGCTGATCACCTTCGTCCAGATCATGGTTGACGCGATGAACGCGATGCGCACGGTGCCAGGGCATTTCAAGAGCTTCGGCCACGACTACCAGGCCGATACCGCGCCGTTCGTCCACGCGGCGTACCACCTTGCCCCGGTCACCGACGATCAGATGTCGGCGGTTGTCGACACCCTCATGCAGTTGCAATCCGAACGGAACAAGCGGATCGTGAGCACCAAGGACGATGCCAAGAAGGCCGGCGACGCCACACAGCGGACCACCAAGGGCAGGCGTCCCTGGATACGCCATGCCGACATCATCGACCCTGATGAGGCGGCTATCGAGGCGCCGGCGGAGTTCCAATAGATCGGCCGGCACCGAGGAG
>JAOZMA010000071.1 GCA_029934555.1 Acidimicrobiia bacterium
TCCCGGTCCGGATGATGAGCGCCTCAACGACGAGTACGTGACGATCACGAACGACGGAGCGAAGCCATTGAACCTCGCCGGTTGGACGCTTCGCGACGAGTCATCCCGCAACCGCTACTCGTTCAAGGGCCTCAATCTGAAACCGGGCGAGGCCGTGACCGTCCGGACCGGCTGCGGCGAAGACCGCCCCGACACCGTCTACTGGTGCTCAGAGAGGCCCATCTGGTCGAACGGCGGTGACACGGCGATCCTCCAGGACCGTCACGGCAACGTCGTTGACAGATGGACGTACGCTGGCAGGTAGAAGGCCACTCGATGGGCGGGGAATCCGCGAACTGCGGGCTACCAGTGCACCTGTCCTCGGGCGCTCTGTTGTCTGTCCGCGCCTACATCCCCTGGATGAGCGTCACACAGACCGCATTGCCCTCGCCCTCTACCATCTCACCGCAGTCGGCAACGCTGATCGACTGCTCGCCCGAGTCCAGGACCCACATCGTGGTTCGGGCCGTTTCCCCGCCGCTCTCCATGTTGAACGACTGCCTGTCCCAGTCGCCTCCGGCGTTCGCAGTCCAATCGTCGTAGAAGCCGGTGATCTCGTCGTAGCGACTGCCTTCATACGACAGCGTGGCCATGATCCCTTCCTCCGCGGTCATCGTGGACATGACGTCGCCGCCGTCGGGGACCGAGATCTCGAGACCTTCCGGCACATCTCCACCGGAACCCATTGAGAATGATCCTTCGTCGGTCTCCATCTCGATCGTCATGTCGTCGCCGTCGCCGGAGACATCGACGCTGACATCGCCACCGCCGCTCGCCTCGATGAGCTCTTCGGCCAGCTGCTCTGCCGCCATGTCGGATGCGCTCCCGCACGCCGCTGCAACCAGCGCCAGCACAGCGATCAGCACCATCATCATCCTGGTTGTCGACCTCATCGTTCCATCCCTTCACATTTCCCTGGATCCACTCACGTTCATCGGCTTCCGGAGCGCTCTGCTGGACTCCTTCCCCTCACGGTAATCATCAGCCCGGACCCGTCCAGGTGCCGATTGGCCCATGTTCAGATCCGCCAGCACGTTCCTTGGGGCAGCCCGTCGATTCCCTCCCCGACCCGGGGATCCGGCATAGGAAGTGGGAGCCGGTAGCACCGACTCCCACTTCATGCTCGTTTGTTGAACGATCGGAACGTCAGTCTTTTTCGACCTTCGCCTCGGTAGGCATTGCGATCTGCTCATCTTCATCGCTGATCGGGAGGACGAGGTTGATGATGACCCCGACCACGGCGGCGAGCGCCAGACCGGAGATCGGTACGTCACCGATCGAAAGGGCGTTCGACAGGCCGCTGATGCCCAGACCGAACACGAGAATCAAGCCGACGACGATCATGTTGCGGCTCTTCGAGAAGTCAACCTGTGCCGTAACAAGCGTCCTCAGGCCGACGGCTGCGATCATGCCGAACAGTACGACCGACAACCCGCCGAGCACCGGTACCGGTACGGTCCGCAGCAACGCTGCCAGTTTCGGGATCAACGCAAGGAAGATCGCGAACCCGGCACCGATCCGCAGGATCAACGGGTCGTAAACCTTCGTGACGGCCAGCACGCCCGTGTTCTCGGAGTACGTGGTGTTCGGTGGGCCACCGACCATACCGGCGAAGAACGTTGCGATGCCGTCGCCCAGCAAGGTTCGGTTCAGACCGGGCTCCTCGAAGAAGTCCTTTCCGACAACGTTGCCGTTGGCCATGATGTCACCGACGTGTTCGATCATCGTGACGAACGCGATCGGTGCGATCAGAGCAACCGATGCCCACTGCATATCTCCGAAGCCCCAGGTGAACTCGGGGATACCCACCCAGGCAGCGTCCAGAACGGGCTGGAAGCTGAACTCCGGGAAGAAGAAGATCGCCAAGACGTAGCCCACGATCGCACCCGTCAAGATCGGGAGCATCCGGAATAGCCCCTTGAAGAACACGGCAGCCACGATCACCGTCGCCACCGTGATCAGGGCCAGCCACCAGGCACCCTCGGACATGCTGATGGCAACGGGTGCCAGGGTGATCCCGATGACGATGATGACCGGTCCGGTCACGATCGGCGGGAAGATCCGCTGGATGACCTTGTGGCCAACCACGGCCACGAGCAACGACATCAACATGTAGAGGACACCTGCGGCCATGATGCCGAACCCGATCGCCGCCCAGGAGTAACCCCGTTCGGTGGCGATGATGATGGCTGGTATGAACGCGAATGAAGAACCCAGGAACACCGGGACCATCCGTTTGGTCACAAGGTGGAACAGCAATGTCCCTACGCCGGCCGCAAACAGAGCGACGGACGGATTGAGCCCCGTCAGCAACGGTACAAGGACCGTCGCTCCGAACATGGCCACGACGTGCTGTAAACCCAGCACCGTCTTCTTCTGAATCGTCAGTTCCATACTATGTTCCTCTCCCACTCGCGAAGAGAGCCACCCCCTTCGGGGTGACTCTCTTTCTTACCCATCGGACTCGTCACCCGACTCTGACTGGCGGCGTTCGCCCCGGTCAAGACTGTCATGTTTGATCTGCCCGCCATCGATCGAGAGCGTACAGGACCGCCGGCCCCGCTCCGCCGCTCAACCGCTGTTGGGCACCTTCCATGGCCTTCGTGTGCGTCATGCGCTCCTGAACACCATCCCGTAGAAGTCGTCGTACGTCTCCTCGCGCACGACCTCGACGCTTCCCTTCACCGCCATGCCGGCCTTGGGCTCGTCGATATCGAGCTGACCCAGCATCCGCATCCCATTCTCCAACTCGACGATGCCGAGACCAAGAGTGGGCACCTCGTATTGAGGCGGCAGGTTGTAGACACGCGTGAATGTCAACAGCTTCCCGTCCCGCGGGAGCGGCACCGTGTCGAACTCGAAGAAGTCGTTCTGCTTGCAGTTCTTGCACACCATCCGGAACGGGTAGTGCATCGTGTCGCACAGGCGGCACTTGTAGGCGTATATTTCCCGAGCCATCAGGCCTCCTTCTCGAACGTAAGACAGACGACGTTGTTGCCGAAGCCGCCGAAGTTGCAGGTGAAGCCGACAGAGGCGTCCTCGACCTGCCGATCGCCGCCGTCTCCACGCAGTTGGGTAACGATCTCCCATGCCTGGGCGACTCCCGTCGCTCCGACCGGGTGGCCGCGACCTTTCAGCCCTCCGCCAACATTGATGGGGATCTTTCCACCGAGTGCCGTGTCGCCTCTTTCGAGGGCGAGGTGTCCTTCTCCCTTGGGGAAGAAACCGACTTCCTCGCTCTCCGCGATCTCGAGGATCGTGAAAGCGTCGTGGAGTTCGGCGACGTCAACATCGTCCGGCGTCAGACCGGCCATCTCGAACGCGTCTGCTGCTGCTTTCCGAACGGCGAGCAGGTCGGTTGGTTCCTCGCGCTCGTGAACGGCATGCGTGTCGGTTGCCTGGCCCACACCGCTGATCTTGATCATCGGTCTGCCGAGCTCCTTGGCCTTCTCTTCAGAGACCAGGATGATGGCTGCGCCACCGTCGGACACGGGACAGGCATCGAAGAACCGGAGCGGTTCGGCAACGTACGGGTTGTTGGTCATCGCCTCGGGAGAGTCGAGGATGCCCTCGAGACTGATCTCCTGCTGCAGATGTGCCCACTCGTTGTTCAGCGCCGCGTTCTGATTCTTGACTCCGACCATCGCAAGATGGCGCTCGGTGACGCCGTACTTGTCCATGTAGAGGCGGGTGAACATCGCCGCGTGAGCAGGCAGCGTCACACCGTAGATGTACTCAGCGATCGGATGGGTGAGTGTGGCGATGAAGTCGGTTGCCTCGAGGCCGTTGACCTCGCGCATCCGCTCCACACCCACGACCAGAACAACGTCATCCATGCCGGATGCGACTGCCTGGAATCCGGCTTTGATGGCAGAGCCACCCGAAGCCGGTCCGTTCTCGATCGCTGCCGCACCGGCCGGAGTGAGACTCAGGCTGTCCACAACGGCGCTGGCGAGCGCCGTCTGATGGTTGACCCGGGGAGCCCCCATGTTGGCCACGTAGACCTGATCGACTTCGGTGATCCCGGCGTCTTTCAGCGCCATCATCGATGCGTAGGACGCTATCTCAGAGAGAGCGAACTCCAATCGAGTGAAGGTGGTGATGCCGATACCGGCTACGTAGACGTCACGCATCCTGCATCCCCCCCTCCATCGCCCAACGCTCCACCATCAGTGCAGTGGCGGTCGGGTCGTACTTCGAACGGGTGGCGGACAGCGGATCGAGAGCGGGGGTCGGTGGATCCGACGGCGGGAGAATGGCTTCCTTCGCCTTTTCGAGGATCTCCGGCGGAACCGGTCGACGGCCGACGACGAGGCTGGATCGTGCGGCGTCGAACAGCTCACGGGTCAACGCCCATGAGGGAACACCGCCGAGCTCGTGGGGAGTCTCGAATCGTTTCTCGAGCTTGTACTCGATCATCCAGCGACGGAACCCAATCGGAGACTCTGCAACGATCAGGACCTCATCGTGACCCAGCTGATCGAAGTGGTACTCCATCTTCGCTGCGAAGGCGTGTGCACCGATGCGCAGGCCGCGGCGCAGGGCCAGCGTGTGCAGGGAGAGGCCGAGATTCGGCGTCACCTGACGGCCGTTGACGATGGCGGCAAGCTCTCCGTCGACCTGCACCGCGAGGACGTACTGGTCCTGGAATCGGTACTGATAGTGTGAGAGGAGCTCCGCATAGACGCGGGCGGCGACGACGTCGTAGTAGTCGCGCTCGACGTGCAACAGCGGCTCCACGTGCTTCAGCAGATCCGGGATCTCATCCCGGTCGACGGCGCGGACCACGGCGGCTTCGCCGCTGGCCAGCAGCATGTATTTCGGTTCGTACGGCGCCATCTCTGCAGGGATGGGCCGGAGAATCTTCTCTAGGTCGACGGACATTCGTTCTTCTCTCCTCTTTGGTCGCTTCAGGTCTCAGACTTCTCGATGATCGCCATGGCGACCTTCTCCTGGGTGATCGGCATCGACTTGATGCGAACTCCGAGTGCGTTGTACACGGCGTTCGCGATCACCGGGGCGGCACCGATCATGGTGTGCTCTCCGACGCCCCTGGCCCCGAACGGGCCGTCGGGTTGGGGGACCTCGACGATGATCGGGATGATCTCGTCGGGGATGTCGAAGGCCGTCGGGATCTTGTAGTCGGTGAAGTTCGGGTTCAGGAGCTTCCCGTTCTCGTCGAACCGCATGTCTTCGTACAGGACGGTCGCCAGTCCCTGGACCAGGCCTCCGGTGATCTGGCCGTTCACTAGATCCGGGTTGATAGCGCGGCCCGCATCGACCGCGAGCGCGGCCTTGCGAACCCAGATACGGCCGGTGTCCTTGTCGATCTCGAGCACGACACCCGTGGCGCCCACCGTGTAATGGACATTCGGATGGCCACCCTGTCCGGTCTCGGGATCGCTGTTGGCGTTGGTGAACTCGGGCATGAACTTGCCGCTGGCGACGATCGGCCCACCACGCCACGTGCCGTCCTCGGTCTGGATGCCGTCGATGACGAAGTCCCGCAGCGGCTTCGAGAAGCTCTCGTCGGTTCGGCATTTGACTGCCTCATCTTCGAGATAGAGCGAGTCGTCCTCGTAGCCGTAGACCTGGTGGATGACGTCGAAGATCTTCCCGCGAGCTTCGATCGCTGCCTTCTCAACGGCGAGGCCCGAACTCCATGTCACGTGCGATGCGACCGTCTGCCACTCGTACGGATTCCGATCGGTATCCGGGGTCTCGACCCGGATCTTCTCAACCGGAACCGACAACACCTCGCCTGCGATCTGAGCCATGACGGTCAGGTAACCCTGACCGAGCTCCATTCCCGACACCGAGATGTTGATACTGCCGTCTTCGTTGAACTTGAGGAACGATGCGGACGACGAGTTGGGTGGCATCGCCGGCGCCTTCCAGAAGAGGGCGATTCCCTTCCCGATCACCGTGTTCGGGTTGTCCGACTCCTCTTCGACACCCCAATCGATGGCCGCCGCGGTCTTGTCGATCGCCTCGAGCATCCCCGACGGGTTCATCGACGCGCCGTATGCGAGTTCGTCACCTTCAACGATGGCGTTCTTTCGCCGGAACTCGACGGCATCCATCCCGATGGCTTCCGCTATGCGGTCCATGTGCGATTCGAGTCCGAAGTGGAACTCGGAGTAGCCGAAGCCGCGGTAGGGGCCGCCGGGGGGAAGGTTGGTGTAGATGCACAGCGAGTCGTTCGTGATGTTCGGAACCCGATACGGCCCGGTCGCGGAGAGGCCGGCAGCGTTGACCACGTTGGCCCCATACTCGACGTACGCGCCTGCGTCCCAATAGAGCTTGTGCTCGACGGCGGTGATGGTGCCGTCGTTCATGACACCGACCTTGAGTTCGGCGACCACGCCCTGGCGCTGATAGGTGTTGTAGAACTCTTGCTCTCTGGTCCACCGCAGCTTGACCGGGCGACCCTTGACCAGCGTGGCCATGGCGGCTCCCATGATCTCCATGGAGACGCCCGCCTTGCCGCCGAATCCGCCCCCGACGTACGGGGTGATGACGCGAACGTCCTTGTGGGTGAGTCCCAGCGGTGCGAGGGCCTCGGCGAAGAGGTGCCGCTGCGTGTGCGGGGATTGCGATGCGGTCCACACGGTGAGCCGGTCGGCCTGATCGAATTTGCTAACGGTGACGTGCGGTTCGATGGCGCAGTGAGCGTAACGCGGCACCTCGTACGTGTCTTCAAGCACGTAGTCGGCTTCGGCGAACGCTTTCTCGGTGTCACCCTTTCGGATCTTCCTCAAGTGGGCGATGTTGGTGTCGGTCTGGGGGAAGAACCAGGGAACGTGGGTGTAGTCCTCGAGATCGGGATGGATCAACTCGGCGCCATCGGCAACCGCGCTCTTTGGATCGAGGAGCGGCGTCAGAACCTCGTACTCGACTTCGATGAGCTTGGCTGCCTGCACTGCCTCGCGATGGCTTCGAGCGATGACTCCCGCCACCTGCTCTCCCACAAAGCGGACGTAGTCCTGGGCGAAGATGTAGCGGTCTTCCATGTACATGCCGAACTTGTATGGAAAGTCCTTGCCGGTGGCGATCCGCACGACACCCTTCGCCGCTTCGGCTTTGGATGTGTCGATGGACACGATCCTGGCGTAGGCATGCGGGCTCTCGACGATTGCGGCATGCAGGAGCCCCGGCCCGAAGTCCATGTCATCGACGAACTCTGCAGCGCCACTGACCTTGTCGAGGCCGTCGATTCTCACGGCAGAGGTACCCACGGTCTTGAGTTCACCGCTCTCGGGCTTGGCTTCGAATGGATAATCCGTCGTCATTCTGAGCCCCCCTCTCCAGCGGCGAGGACGGCGTCGATGATCGGCTCGTAACCGGTACAGCGGCAGAGATTGCCGGCGAGGGCCTCCTGCACGTCGTGGCGTGTGGGGTTCGGGTTGTTGTCGAGCAACTCCGTGGCCGAGAGGACGATGCCCGGCGCACAGAAACCGCACTGGAACGAGTTGTTCTGGATGAACAGGGTCTGCAGTTCGCTCATCCCGTCGTAGCTGATTCCCTCGACCGTCGTGATCTCGTGGCCATCGGCTTCAACAGCGAGTATGAGGCAGCTCCGCACCGTGCGGCCGTCCATGATGACGGTGCACGAGCCACAGTCGCCGCGCTCGCATCCGATCTTGGGGCTCTTGACCCCGATCCGTTCCCTCAGGACATCGAGAAGCACGTCGGCGGGCGCGACGTCGAGCGCCCAGTCTTCGCCGTTGACTTTGATAGTGAGATTCATCGTCGTCCTCTCAAATGAGCCGCGTGCCATATGCGGGACCTGTGCCGGCGAGCCTCTCGGTTACTGCAACCAGCCCCCGTTTCAGCATCACCTCCGTCATGCGAACGCGGTACTCCGCGGATGCCCGGATGTCGGTAATCGGACTGATCTCGTCGCGAACCATTGCGGCTGCTTCGGCCACGAGAGCGTCGTCGAGCGGCTTGCCTCTGAGGGCGTCTTCGATCCGGATCGACCGGATCGGCGTGGGAGCAACCGCTCCGAACGCGACGCGATATTCATGATCCGGGTATGCGATGATCCCGACGGCTGCCTGGGCGAGGTCCTCGCCGCCGTAGCGCATCAACTTGACGTAGACACCGCCATGCTGCCGCAGGGCGATGGTCAGATGGGTGACGACTTCGTCCTCGGTGCGCGCTGTCTGACGAAGCCCGATGAACCAGTCGTTGATGTCAACGCTGCGATCCCCATCGGGTCCCGTGAGGTGAACGGTGGTGTCGTACACGAGCAGCACGGGCCCAGCGTCACATGAGGGGACGGCCGAGCAGATGTTCCCGACCATGGTTGCCCGGTTGCGGATGCCTTGAGATGCCACTGTCTCGGCCATCTCGGCCAGCAACGGAGCACGCTCCTTGACGACGTCCGACTCGATCAGATCCGTGAACGTGACGAGCGCTCCGAGGTGAAGGGTGTCGCCGTTCATCTTGAGGTCGTGGAGTCCAGGGACGTTCTTGATATCGACCACCAGGTCGGGGGCGATGGCATCGTCGCGAAGCCAGGCGACGAGATCGGTACCCCCGGCGAGGACACGGACCGAACCGGAGTGGTTCGCAAGAAGATCGGTTGCTTCGGCAAGAGTTGCAGGACGTCGGTAGTCGAACTCATTAGCGATGACCACGAATAGCCTCCCTCGTCGCCCCCGGTGGGGGCATCCTACAAACTTTTCCAGAGGCCTCAGCGAGGACCCTCCTAAGTGGGTGATGGGTCACTGGAGAGTTACCGCCAGTGCGTTGATTCCCTGAACGAAGCACTCGATTGGAGCCTCCACCAGTCCGGCGCCGACCATCCCCGTGCCGGGCACTTTGCCGGCAACTCCGGTGTTGATCTGCGGAAGGACCTCGGTACGTACCACCCGGGCGGCGTCGATGCCGACCGGCGTGCCACGGAACTCGAGCATCGGGATCTGATACATCGGGTGCTCGGCCATCGTGATCTCGTACATCGCAAGCGTGCGGCGGACCGCTCCTGCGGCCGTTCCTCCGACGAAGCCGACGATCGCCGGTGCTGCTGCCATGGCAAGTCCTCCCAGGCCGACCGTCTCGGTGATCGTCGAGTCACCGATGTCGGGGCTTGCGTCCTCCTCGGTGAACGAGCCGAGGTAGAGGCCGTCGACCGGTGGTGCGGGGGCGATGAACCACTCGTCGCCGGTGCCCGACAGCCTGATCCCGAAGTCGGTCCCATTGCGGGCCATGACGGTGACCAGGCTGGAGGCGGGCACGCCCGATGCCGCGTCGGAGCCGAGCTTGCCGGAGGCCATGACCAGATTGAGCATGAAGTGGTCGTTGCCTTCGATGAAGTCGAAGACCTCCCGACGCTGGTCGAGTGGTGCATCGGCACCGTTGATGAGCGACCCGGCGATCTCCCTGAGGAACAGCGACGTCACGGCCCGGTTTCTGTTGTGCC
>JAOZMA010000072.1 GCA_029934555.1 Acidimicrobiia bacterium
CTGCGGACAGCGGACAGCTGAAGCTACCTCATACGTGATACTTGGCCTTGCTGTGAGCTGTGGGCTGTGACCTGTCAGCTGGGAACTGTCAGCTATCAGCTATCTCGCAAGATCGAGGAACTCGTTTCGGGTCCGCGGGTCATCCTTGAAGGTGCCGCGCATCGCGCTCGTGATCATGGCGCTCTCCTGCTTCTGAACGCCGCGCATCATCATGCACAGGTGACGTCCCTCCATCACCACGGCGACACCGTGCGGATCGAGGATGTCGGTCAGGGCATCGGCGACCTGGTTCGTCAGCCGCTCCTGGACCTGGAGCCGTCGCGCGAACACGTCGACGATTCGGGCGATCTTCGACAGTCCGATGATCTTGCCCTTGGGCAGATACGCCACTGCTGCTTTGCCGAAGAACGGGAGCATGTGGTGCTCGCACATCGAATAGAACTCGACGTCCTTCACGAGGACCATCTCTTCGGCGCCCTCGGCGTCGAACACGGCGTTGTTCACGACCTCATCGAGCGAGGTCGAGTATCCGCTTGTCAGGAAGTCCATGGCTTTGGCCACACGCAGCGGCGTGCGCACAAGGCCTTCTCGTTCCGGATCCTCACCGATCTCGACGAGCTGTTGCCGGACGAGGCTCTCGAGTTTCGGGGCGTACACGTCGACAACATCGTCGAAGTCCTCTGGTGCCCGGGGGGAGTATGGGGTGCTGAGTTGAATCGCCATGACGGGACGAACCTCTCCCGCCCCGATTTGTTCCGCGATCTCCAAAGCGGTTCTGCCATCGGAGGGGTGGACCCAGTCGGGGGCGATCTCCGCGATCGGGATCGCGACATGAGCGGCAGTCCCTGCCATGGGATCGGGAAGCGTCCATCCGTCCATGTCGAGTTCGGTGTCTCCGTAGTAGATGACGTCGAGGTCGATCCGCCTCGGGGCATCTGGATCATCGCTACGTTCGCGCCCCAGTTCGGCCTCGATGGATCGCAGCGCCTCACGCAGTTCGACTGGCTGCAGCCCCGTGCAAACGTATGCGGCAACGTTGAAGAAGTCGGGTGCGTCTTCCGGGCCTCCGACCGACGGGCTCTCGTAGAACCGGCTCACCCTCTCAACTGTGATGGAGTTGGCGCGGCGAAGCATCCGGATCGCTTCGGGGAGATTGCGCTCCCTCTCGATGTTCGATCCGATCACCACGATCGCATGAGCGGTGCCTTCACGCATTGCTGTCATCTCCAGTCCGAGTGCGGTAGATCGTGATCCCAACCGAACGGGCGTGTCGGAGCGCTCCCGGCTTCTCAAGTGTCATCTCGACCGCTGTGATCCGCGGGTCGGCGTCGAGGCAGATCTCAACAAGCTCAGCCACAAGACGCTCGACGAGCATGGGCTCACCCTGCTCGATGTGGGCGATGAGTTGCTTCGTGATCGTCCGGTAGTTGACGGCGTCGTCGATGTCATCACTCGCCGCCGCCGCCCGGGTGTCGGCCCACAACGTGGCGTTGACCAGGATGTCCTGTCGGTTGATCCGCTCATCAGGGTTGATCCCAAGAATCCCCGAGACCAGAAGATCTTTGATCTGGATCCGATCGAGCGTCTGGCGACTGGCGACTGGCGACTGGCGACTCATACGAGATGCCCCCCACCGTCGATCCGCACGATCTCGCCGGTGATGAAGTCGTTCTCCAGGAGCGAGAGAACAGCAGCCACGACCGGATCCGTCCCTCCAACACGACCAACCGGGAGGTCGGCTGCAAGGCTCAAGGCGTAGTCGTCGTCCTCTCGGGACGGCGGGAGGATGACTCCGAGAGCGACAGCGTTCACTCGAATCCGGGGGGCGAGTTGCAGCGCCGCGGTCTTCGTGAACGTATCGATCCCACCCTTCGCCACGATGTAGCTGAAGTGTTCTCGATAAGGAGTCTGGGTACGAACGTCGGTGATGTTCACGACGGCACCTTCGCCGTCTTCGGGGAGCGCCGCGGCGAAGGCCTGGGTCGCGAAGACCGGCGACGCCAGTGTCAGGTCAAGCGTCGCCCGCCATGCATCGACGGTGACGTCTTCGATCGTGTCGGATGGGAAGCCGGAAGCGCTGTTGACGAGGATCGACGGAGCTCCGAGAGCGCGCTCCGCGAGTTCGACGAGTTCGGCAGCCTTCGTCGGATCAGAGAGATCGACCGATCCGATGGCGGCTCGAACGCCCAGGTCCCGTGCTTCTTCGGCCGTTCTCTCGGCGGGTTCCGCGGATCGGTTGTAGTGGATGAACACGTCGACGCCGGATCGGGCCAGGCCGAGCGCGATTGCACGTCCGACGCGAACGCCGCCTCCGGTCACGATCCCGATTCTTCCCTGTAACTCCATGGTGGTGAGCGTAACCAACCGGCAACCGTTCGCCTTCCCGGTTCCTGGTGCGGCCATCTCCATGGTTGTGGGTCGTTGCCGCTGGTATCCGCTCCCTTTCCCCGTGACCGCCTATCCTGGCGGCCGTGAGCAAAGCAGACCCGAAACACGGACGCTGGATTCTGCCGGCCGTCATCGCTGGGCTGATCGGTTTCACCTATCTCTTCGTGACGGCCTTGCCGCCGGCGGAGATCCCCGTCGGTACAACAACGACGGTTGCGGCAAGCGACACCACTACATCGGTGCCCGACAGCACCACGACGACCACGCTCCCGGCAGACATCGCCGATTTCCTGGCGCTCGTAGACGCCTACGAACTCACCGCGAAATCTATCGCCAACGACATCGACGAGGCGAACACCGCATGGGAGAACAAAGCCGACGGCGTACCGTCATTCGCCGACACACTGGCGGCCTTCGAGGCGGCGAAGGTAGAAGCGCAGACACTGAGCGAGAGTGTCGCTGCAACAAGCCCGCCAGACGCCTACGCCTCGGTCTGGCCGGACTCGGTCACGGCGGCAGCCACCCTGCCACCCGGCGTTGATGCCGTCATCGAGGGTCTCCGGGCACCGGACGACGGGACCGCCCGACGCGAGGCCGTCGCTGCGTACGAAGTGCTCACCACCGAGTTCATCGCAACGCTGATCCAGGTCAGAGCCGCCACGCCGTAGCGACTCGGCTCCGCCGGTCATAGGTTCCGACACCCCCACGGTGGAGTCCTCGGGGAGGCTCAGGACACGGTGCCGGCAGGCACGATCCACTCGGTCGGCTGACCGGTGATTCCGGCGATGACATCGAAGTCATGGTCGTAATGGAGCACCACGAGGTCGGCCGCTTCCGCGGCAGCAGCGATCAGGAGGTCTGCGATCTTCGCTCCCCGTTGCTGACTTCGATCTGCAAGAGCGTCCTGCACTTCGACGGCCCGATCGAGCACGCCCTGATCCATCGCAACGAAGGGCCACGCTGAACGAAGGTCCCTCATGATGCGGTGCAAAGATGGGCTTCTGGAAGAGAAGCCTGCCTCGAGGTCGATCGGCGTGCAGCGGGCGACAAGCCCGCTCTCCAGGAGTGGCTCCAGCCGAATCGCGATCTCGTGCTGATTCAAGCGCACCAGCGCCGAGGTATCGCCCAGGTAGAAGGGTCTCAGCCCCACGCCGTTTGGCGTTCTTCAGGGTCGGCGAGCCCGTTCAGGTCAACCCCCCGATCGGCGAGGAGTGTCCGGCGCCTCTCTTCGAGAGCGAGCACCTCGTCGAAGGCGGCATCGACGGTTGCTTTGAGCGTCGTCGTGCCAAGGAGGTCGCGTACGGCTCCGAGCTTCGCATCGTCGACGTCGATCAGTCGCTTGGTCATCCGTACAGGATATCCAATCCGCAAGAAATAGATATCCCCTTGGCATCGGGTTCAATCGTTTGTGTCTACAACCACAAATAGTCTGGTTGTAGACACAAACGACGCGGATCGAACGGCCAGAGGGCTATTCGTTGGCCAGTACTGAGCAGATCGTTTCCGTCATGAGACGTGCCACCGTGTAGGGATCTGCGTTCGCGTTCGGACGGCGATCCTCGATGTAGCCCTTCTGCTCCCTGGCGGTCTGCCACGGAATCCGGACCGATGCACCCCGGTTCGACACGCCGTACGAATACTCGGTCCACGGTGCCGTCTCATGAAGACCCGTGAGTCGTCGCTGAATCCCGGCTCCGTAGTTCTCGACATGCTCGTCGGCCTTCGTCCCGAGCGCCTCGCATGCGGCGATGATCGGCTCGTAGGACTGACGCATCGCTTCGGTGGAGAAGTTGGCGTGCATCCCCGCGCCGTTCCAGTCGCCTTCGACGGGCTTCGGGTTGAGGTGAGCGGAGATGTCGCAGTCCTCAGCAAGTCGGTACAGCAGCCATCGCGCCATCCACAGGTGATCCCCGACCGCCACCGGGTCGAGTGGCCCGATCTGGAACTCCCACTGCCCGATCATTACCTCAGCGTTGGTGCCGGAGATCTCGAGTCCGGCCTCCATGCAGGCCACCGTGTGGTTCTCGACGACGTCGCGTCCCCAGATCTCGTCTGAACCGACGCCGCAGTAGTACCCACCCTGGGGCGCCGGGTAGCCACCGATCGGCCAGCCGTGCGGACGGCCATCCTTGAAGAACGTGTACTCCTGCTCGAGGCCGAACCACGGATCCTGATCCCTGTACTTTTCGTAGGTCGTGACGCAGGCTGCTCTGTTGTTCGATGGATGTGGCTCCATGTCTGGAGTGAGGACCTCGCACAGCACCAGCACGTTGTCATCGCCCCGGATCGGATCCGGTCGTACAAGGACGGGGCGCAAGACGCAGTCCGACAGCTCCCCTGAAGCTTGCTCCGTACTCGATCCGTCGAACCCCCACAGCGGTGGTTCCTGTCCGGACTCCACGATCTTGGTCTTCGATCGCAGCTTCGATGTCGGTTTCTGTCCGTCAATCCAGATGTATTCAGCCCGGTACGGCATTGCCCCTCCAGTGATCCAGCGTGGTTGTCAAGGAGGATGCCACATCCCACCCACCTCCGCACGCATCCGATCGACGAAACAGCTACTTCGCCGCCCTGTCCGTGAACCGCCGACCAAGCAGGATCGGGACCGTTTGTGTCACGGCGAACGCACCCGTAACAAGCACCACGACCAGCACCATCAACCAGCGCTGCCACTGCAGATCGTCGCGAATCTCATTCACTATCACGGTCGCATCTCCGGCCGTCGCCGCGTACGAGTCGAGCAGCAACTCTGCCTCATCCAGTTGGTTCTGAAGATCGGCAAGGTCGTCGGCGATCTCCACCGTCGCAATTCCGAACTCCTCGAAATCGGCTGCGAGGGATGCCAACGGTACGGCTTGCGCACGGAGCTGTTCCGGTAGCTCGTCGATCGCGGCGGTGAGTTCGGCGACGGCCTCGTCGAACGGCACCTCGGGCTCGTAGTCCACGCCGACGAAGCTGAGCACACGCAACGCGTTGTCGATGATCTCTGCGGTCGTCTCGATCGCCGGCATCGCATCGACGACGGCGTCGAGCGCATCGGGAACATCCACAGTGACGACCACGGCCGAGTCCGCTATCACCGTTGCGGCATCCTCAAACGTGGTCGCTGCCAACTCCGCCGAAGGGACGAGCGTGTCGAATGATTCGCTCACGATCCCCAACGTGTCCGCGGCAAGAGCGACCGTCTCGTCGGCCGTCTCGACGGCCTTTACCGTCACGGCGAGCGACTGGTCTGCCGACCGGGTGAGAGCACCGACAACGACGATCCCGAGAATCCCGGCGATGAGGGACGCGATCAGCCCACCGATCCCGAGGATCGTGAACAACCGTCCGAGCCGCTGGTCGTCTCCGGCGAGCGCCGAGAGACTCTCGCTCATCCGAATTCGATGCCCTGTGCCAACGGAAGCTCACCTGAGTAGTTGATGGTGACGGTCTGGCGGCGCATATAGGCCTTCCAGGCATCGGAGCCGGACTCGCGTCCGCCACCGGTCTCTTTCTCGCCACCGAATGCCCCACCGATCTCGGCACCGGATGTCCCGATGTTGATGTTGGCGATGCCGCAGTCGGAGCCCACGGGCGATAGGAACGTCTCGCCCGCCTGCACAGAATCGGTGAAGATCGCACTCGACAGCCCTTGCACCACGCCGTTGTTGATCTTGATGGCTTCTTCGACCGTGTCGAACTCGATGAGGTAGAGGATCGGGGCGAACGTCTCGATCTGGAGAATCGGCGCGTCGATCGGCATCTTGATGATCGTCGGCTCCACGTAGTAGCCGGGTCCGTCGATGACCCCGCCCCCGTAGAGCAGTTCCCCGCCCTGTTCCTGGGCGATCCCAACAGCAGCCGAGAAGTTCGACACCGCGATCTCGTCGACGAGCGGACCCATGAGGTTCGCATCATCAAGCGGATCGCCGATCTTCACCGTCGCGTACGCCGACACGAGGCGTCGAGCTATCTCATCCGAGATACCGCGCTGAACGATCAGGCGGCGCAGCGACGTGCACCGTTGTCCTGCGGTCCCGACGGCTGCGAAGACCGCTGCCCTGGTCGCCAGGTCCGGATCCGCGTCGTCCATGACGACCATGGCGTTGTTGCCGCCGAGTTCGAGGAGCGAGCGGCCGAGCCGTTTCGCTACGGCGACGCCGACCTTCTCGCCCATCCCGCATGAACCGGTCGCTGAGATAAGGGGGACCCGCCGGTCGTTGATCATGACGTCACCGACCTCGGCGCCGGAGCCGACGATCAAGTTGAATACACCTTCGAAACCTGATCCCTCCATCGCCCGCGCTGCGAGCTTGGACGTCGCCACCGCTGTGAGCGGCGTCTTCGAAGACGGCTTCCAGATGAGGGTGTCTCCTCCGACAGCCGCGATCATGGCGTTCCATGCCCAGACAGCTACCGGGAAGTTGAAGGACGTGATGATCCCGACCGGGCCGAGTGGATGCCATTGCTCGTACATGCGGTGGCGGGGGCGTTCCGAAGCGATCGTAAGCCCGTAGAGCTGCCGGGAGAGGCCGACGGCGAAGTCGGTGATGTCGATCATCTCCTGGACTTCGCCCTCACCCTCGGCTTTGATCTTGCCCATCTCCAGAGCGACGAGAGCGCCAAGCGGTTCCTGGTACTCGCGCAACAGGTCACCGATGACGCGAACGAACTTGCCGCGTTCGGGGGCCGGCAGCATGCGCCACTCATCGAACGTGCTCGTGGCCGTGGTGACGACCTTCTCGTAATCGGTGGTGTCGGCTCTCTTCACGCCGCCGATGCGCCCACCGGTGGCCGGGTTTTCGACCTCGAGCACCGACCCTCCGGTGTCGAGCCATCCGCCGGCGTATGCACCGGAACTGATGTCGTCGAGATCGAGCGCGGAGAAGATGGAATCGCGGTTCACGGTGGCCTCCTGGGGCTAACGCCGGTACTGAGTATCGAGTACTCAGTACTCAATGGTACCGGCTGTCTGTAGGCGTTGGCCCTCAGCGGGCGGCGATCGTCTCGATCTCTACCACGAAGCCGCCGGGGAGTGCCGAGACCTCGACGGTCGAGCGTGCGGGCTTGGCATCACCTACGTACTTGCCGTACACGGCGTTGACGATGGCGAAGTCGTTCATGTCCGTGACGAAGATCGTCGTCTTGACGATGTCGTCGTAACCGAGACCGACATCACCGAGTACGGCGCCGATGTTCTTCATCACCTGCTCGGTCTGCGGTGACACGCCACCCTCGATGGCGGAACCCGTTGCGGGATCGATGGCAATCATCCCGGACACCCAGACCAGGCCGTGGGCCTCGGTGATGATGCTGTACGGGCCGAGTGGTTTCGGTCCGCTCGGTGCGTCGTGAATCTGCTTCGGCATTGTGCCTCCCGGCTAGCTCGGGAGACAGTCTATGAAGGTCCGCTAGTCGCGTTTTCCGCAACTGCACGAGTGGCCGGTTGCGTTCGGATTGTCGATCGCGAATCCCGAGCCCTGGAGACCTTCGTCCTTGAAGTCGATCGTTGCGCCGTTGACATGGTCGACACTCGACTCTCCGATCAGGACCCTGAATGATCCAGCGTCGATCACGGAATCGGTGTCGGCGACCTCCCCATCGAAGTACATCTCATATTTGTATCCCGAACAGCCTGCAGGCATGGCTTCGAGCCGGAGTCCAAGCGCCGTATCGCCTTCATCTTCGAGCAGTTCTCTCACCTTGTCGATGGCAGCATCGGTGAGTGCCACCGGGGTCATTTCGAGCGTCATTAAACGTTGCCTCCTCCGCACGTCGCAATCCGACTCTAACAACTACGGCCGTGTTGGGAATAGGTAATCTCGGTCGATAGGATCGGCCGGGTGACGACCACAGACGACATCGAGGCGGCGCTCCGGGGCGTGATCGACCCTGAACTGAACGCCGACATCGTCGAACTTGGCATGGTCGGCGATATCACCATCGATGGTTCAGACGTGTCGATCGGTGTTGCCCTCACGATCGCAGCGTGCCCGATGCGCGATCAGATCGAGAACGACGTCGTACGCAAGGTCAAGGCCATTCCTGGCATCGAGGACGTGTCGGTCAACGTGACCGCCATGAATGGCGAACAGCGATCGGAGTTGATGGGCAAGGTGAGGCTCCGTGCCAGGGAGAACGCCGAGCCGACGATGATCAGCCCGCAGACCCGCGTGATCGCCGTGTCGAGTGGGAAGGGTGGTGTCGGTAAGTCATCGCTCAGCGTGAACCTGGCGTTGGCGATCTCCGCTCTCGGACACCGCACCGGTCTCCTCGACGCCGACATCTGGGGCTTCTCGGTTCCGAGAATGCTCGACTCCATCGACGCTCGCCTCGAAGCCGGTGACGACCGCAAGATCCGTCCGCTGCAGGCCGCAGGTCTCGAAGTCGTCTCAACAGGTCTCATGATCGACGACGAGGACACCGCCCTCATGTGGCGCGGCCTCATGCTGTCGAAGGCTCTCGAACAGTTCCTGACCGACGTCGCATGGAGTCCGGACCTTGGTTACCTCATCATCGACATGCCCCCCGGAACGGGTGACGTACAGATGGCGCTCTCCCGGATGCTCCCGCAGGCAGAGATGGTGGTCGTGACGACCCCGCAGCGTGCGGCTCAGAAAGTCGCCGCCCGGGTGGCCGACATGGCCCGCCGGTCCCACATGCCGGTCGTCGGAGTCGTTGAGAACATGTCCGGATTCACCACCGAGGAAGGCCGCCACTACGACCTGTTCGGCTCTGGTGGGGGCTCAGAACTCGCCGACCAACTCGGTGTGCCGCTCCTCGGCCAGATTCCACTGGATCCCAATGTCGTGAACGGCGGCGATGAAGGTCGGCCGGTGGTCACTTCTGATCCCGACGGTCCGGCCGGTCGGGAGATCCGCTCAGTGGCCGACCGATTGTTGGATTTGGTCCCCCCTGCCGCAGCCGACACATGCACAGCCCGTATCGCGGTCCTCGAGGAGCAACTGGCCGGGATGTAGGTCCGTAGTCCGTAGTCCGTAGTCCGTAGTCCGTAGTCCGTAGTGGGGAACCGCCAGGACATCGTTTCCGGTTTGTAGACGGTCTAGCACCGCCATGAC
>JAOZMA010000073.1 GCA_029934555.1 Acidimicrobiia bacterium
AGCTCCGCGCGTCCCCCCGCCGATGCGGCGGGGGGACAGGAAAGGAGTCCTCTGATGCCTCATAAACCGTGGATTCAGGCTGAGGGGAAGGAAGAGGGCGAGGGTTGTGGTCGCGATGCTGCGTTTGGGTCAGAGGTCGACGGCTACGAAGTCGCCTGACAGGCCGGAGAGCCGGTAATGGGCTCCGGTGCGCCAGTTGACGAAGATCAGCTCCCCGGAGTCCAAGTCCTGCATCGCCAGATGAGTGCCATCGGCGACGAACCCGATTGGGTGAGCAACCGAATCGATTCGCACACTTCGCAGCGTGTCAACGGACCGGTCGCGGATCGTGAGGGATGTGCCGCCGGTGTTGGTGAACGTCGCGTCCGCTATCCGAAGACCGTCGGGAGAAATCGTCACGTTCAAGGTACGAGCGTCGGCGCCGGGGAAGAGGTAGATCGGCTCGAACATCCGATCGAAGATTCCGACCGCAGACTCTGGAACCACCAGGAGGGGGGCAAGTGTCTCTACGCCTATCGATTCGCCGGGAGGCTTCTCGGTGGCGTCGACGAAGATGGCGTCCCCACCGGCCGAATACGCCACACCGGGCATGACCCGTTCGGCCTCACCTTGCGGATCGAGGATGACGACCGCCGATGACTTGGGATCGTCGATCGAGACGGCGTATCCCCAGTCGCCCCAGGTCAGCAGGCGGGCGACGTCGGGGATCGTCGCAACCATCGCCGGTTCGAGACCACCCAGGAGTCCGGGGGCGACTTGCAGCCGGTAGAGACCGGTTGTTCCCGAACCCGCGATCGGAGCTGTGTATGCAAGCTCAGCGGTCTCGGTCGGATGGAATCGCGCAGCGGAGACCAATGCTTCGACCCGGGGAGCAGCATCACCGGGCATGGGGCCTGCGAACAGCGTCGACTGTGCATCGATGTAGGCAATGGTCTCTCCAGTGGCGTCGAACCAAGCGACTTGAGGCTCGTTCTGCAGCCGGTACGACCGGGCGAACCGTTCCGACGGGAGCCACAACACCGTTCGCGGATCATCGGAGCGGGAGATGGCTGCGAACCGGTCAGTCTCGATCGGAACCATGTCAGAGAAAGGGACGGGCAGCGTCGTCGTCGTGACCACGACGTCGGAAGCATCGGCTGCAACCAGGCTCCGATCCGACAGATCCGGAGCAGGGAGCTCGTCGCCGCCACCAGCACCGAAGACGACGAGCATCAGACCGAGAACCACGGATCCTGCGACGATCGCAGTGAACAGGCCCCTGGGCCCTCGTGTCGACGCGCTTGGACGCTGGCTACCGTCCGGCGTCAGGGGACGCACCCGCGATGGTTGGTCCCGTCGTGGCACCTGCTGAGGCTAGCGGAGCACCCGGTGTCACGCGAGCGACGATGCGGTCGCCCGCTATTGTTCGTCAATCACAACCGCCAAGGAGAGACCAGCATGATCGACTTCCAAGACAGAGTCGCGGTCGTTACCGGGGCCGGCGGTGGCCTCGGTCGTGTCTATGCCCTGCTCCTTGCGTCACGAGGCGCGTCCGTCGTCGTGAACGATCTCGGCGGCTCGTTGGACGGTGATGGATCCGGCACGAATGCGGCGGACGCGGTTGTCGAAGAGATCACCGGCAGTGGTGGTATCGCCGTCGCCGACTACAACTCTGTTGCCGACGCGGAGGGTGGCGCTGCGATCATCGAAAACGCCGTCGACGCGTTCGGACGTGTCGACATCCTGATCTCGAACGCCGGGATCCTTCGTGACCGCACGCTCCTCAACATGGACGTGGATGACCTGCGGGCGGTGCTCTCCGTCCACCTGGAAGGTGCGTTCTACGTCACCAAACCGGCCTTCCGGCTCATGAAGGATCAGCAGTACGGGCGCATCGTTCTCACCTCGTCCGGTTCGGGGCTTTTCGGAAATTTCGGTCAGACCAACTACGCCGCGGCGAAGGCCGGCCTTGTCGGACTCATGAATGCCCTGAAGCTTGAAGGGGCCAAGTACAACGTTCTCGTGAACACAGTCGCTCCGATCGCGAACACTCGGATGACGGAGGAGATCCTCGGAGAGATGGCCGAGAAGTTCGATCCGGAGTCGGTCGCCCCGGCAGTCGTGTATCTGGCCTCGGAGGAGAACCAACGCACCGGTGAACTCTGGTCGGTCGGTGGCGGGTCGGTCAGTCGGGTGTTCACCGCGCTCGCAGAGGGCTACTTCAAACATCCGGATCGCGATGGTCCACTTACGATCGAGGACGTCGCCGAGCACGTCGATGACGTGCGGATCGAGGACCACTACATCGTGCCGTTCTCATCCCGTGACGAATTCGCGAAGCTCGGCCCGATGCTCTTCTCGTGAGCGATTGGGAGAACAGCACCGCACTGGTGGTCGTCGACGTCCAGAAAGGTTTCGACGACAGTCAATGGGGTGACCGGAACAACCCCGACTGTGAGATGAACGTCGGCCGTCTGATCGCCGCATGGCGTGATCACGGATGGCCCGTGGTGTTCGTCCGCCATGACTCGGCAAGTATCGGATCGCCGCTCGCGCCCGGCACGAAAGGGAACGAGTTCAAGGATGTCATCACGGGGAAGCCCGATCTCCTCGTGACCAAATCCGTGCATTCGGCGTTCCACGGATCTCCCGATCTTGGCGCATGGCTCACGGAGCATGGCATCACCGGGATCGCCGTCTGTGGGATCCAGACGAACATGTGCTGTGAGACCACGGCGCGGGTCGGGAGCGACCTTGGGTTCGAGTTGGTGTTCGTACTCGACGCCACTCACACTTTCGACATCATCGGCCCGAACCGTCATGTCTACCGGGCACGTGAGATCTCTCGGTACACGGCGTTGACCCTCGACGCCGACTTCGGGCAGGTTGTGTCGACGAGCGATCTGGTCGACTGATCAGTCCTCGAACCAGCTGATGCGAGCTGGGTCGATGTCGAAACGGGCCGTTGTGCCGGGTTCGAGGCCGATCGGCGACCACGTGACGAGAGCCGAATCGGCACCGAGTTCGAGTTCGACCCGGTAGGCGCCACCGCGGAAGTGGGACCCGGCCACAGTGGCCGTGTGGGAACCGGTCGGGGACATCGTGATCGCCTCCGGTGGGATCACCCCCGTCGTTGTCGTTTCGAACGGAGGTTGAACCCCCAACTCGCTGAGTCTGGACGCTGTGCAGAGATTCTCGAGCCCGATGAACCGCGCCGTCCAGCCATCCGGCGGTTGGTGCCAGAGGCCCTCGGGCGTGTCATCAGCAACGATCCGTCCCCCATTGATGATCGCCACACGATCGGCGATCGTGAACGCCTCCTCGCGGTCGTGGGTGACATAGAGAACGGTCGCTTCAACCTGGGTGAAGATCGCTCGCATCTCGACGAGGAGATGTTCCCGGAGGGATCGGTCGAGTGCGCCGAGAGGTTCGTCCAACAGCACAAGGCGGGGACGCGGTGCCAGTGTTCGCGCCAGAGCGACGCGCTGGCGTTCACCTCCGGACAGCGTCCCGACGCTGCGATCCCCGTACCCGGGAAGCCCAACGAGTTCGAGGACCTCGTCTACGCGGTCGTGGATGATGGCGGGGCCCAACCCCTGCATGCGAAGACCGAATGCGACGTTCCCTGCAACGTCGCGGTGCGGGAACAGGGCGTAGTCCTGGAACATCAGGCCGAACCCGCGCTTGTGAACGGGGACGCTCAACACAGACAGGCCGTTCCATGCGATGTCACCGGAATCCGGGTACTCGAGACCTGCGATCGCCCGGAGCATCGTCGACTTGCCCGATCCGGACGGACCCATCAGAACGTGGATGGATCGATCCTCGACTTCGAGGTCGGCACCATCGAGTGCAGGAACACCGTCGAAGCGGATCGTGAGGTTGGAGACCTCGAGCATCACACACCCCCCGAACGAGATCCACGCATCGATTCGATCCCCATCGCGGCGATTCCGGTGATCGCCATGAGCACGACCGCCATGGCCATCGCCTCACCGAACGTGCCGGGCCGGCCAAGCAGACGGAAGATCGCCACGGGGATCGTTGTGGTTGCCGGGCGGGCGATGAACGAGGTCGCACCGAACTCGCCGATGGATATGGCGAAGGCGAAGAGCGCTCCTACGGCGAGGGCGCGTGAGACGAGCGGGAGATCGACCTCGCGCCATGCCTGCCGGGGTGAAGCGCCGAGAACAGCCGCCGCCTCGCGAAGGCGGCGCTGCACGGATTCCATCACAGGCACCGTGCTGCGGATGACGAACGGAATGGCGACCAGGGCGTGAGCGATGGGGATCAGGATTGCGGATGCCCGCAGATCGACCGGTTGGTCGAGCGCGACCAGGAACCCGAAGCCGATCGTGACCGCCGACGTCCCGAGAGGAAGCATGAGGATGGTGTCGAAGATGCGGCCGCTCCTCCCCCTGGCGGAGACGATGACTACGGCGGCCATCAGACCGATTCCGGCGGCGATGATGACGGCGGGGATGGCGAAACGGAGCGAGTTCCCGATCGCATCGAGCGGCGATACGAAGACGGCGGAGGCACGGGGCGGGTTGATGAGGTTCGCGTAGTGCGTTAACGCAGGGCCGGTCGGAGTGCTGAGGGACCGGCCGATCAGCACGACGAGCGGTGCAGCGACGATGAGTCCGAGCATGCCAAGCGTCGCCGCGATGAACAGGCGCTCACCGGTGGTTCGCGGGCGACGGGCGACCTCGGCGGACGGGCGAAGGGGAAGCTCGCCGGCAGTCCGTCGGCTGAACCTTCCGTAGATCAGGAGGATCACGGTGACACCGACGAGTTGCAGGACCGCAAGCGCCGAGGCCAGGTCAAGGCGTAGGAAAGCGGTCGCCTGGCGCCAGATCTCGACCTCGAGTGTCGTGTGGTGGAGATCTCCGAGGACGAGGATCACGCCGAATGACGTGAACGAGAACAGGAAGACGAGAGCGGCGCTCGACAGGATCGCCGGCCTCAGCAAGGGGAGGGTGACCTCGCGAAAGACACGCCATCGACCGGCGCCGAGTGAGCGGGCTGCATCCTCGATATGGGGATCGATCTGTTCCCAGAGAACGCCAACGCCACGGATCACGATGGCGAGGTTGTAGAAGACGTGGGCGATGAGGATCGCCCAGATCGTGCCCCGCAGGTCGATGCCGAACGGGCTCCCGGGTCCCAGCACAGCGAGGAAGGCGACACCGACGACCAACGTCGGAAGAACGAATGGGATCAGCGTCAGGGCACGGAAGAGTGACCGGCCGGGGAAACGATATCGAGCGAAGACGTAGGCAGCGGGGAGACCGAGGGCCACGGTGAACACCGTCGATAGGAACGCCTGCCAGAGCGTGAACCAGGCCACAGAGCGCATCGTCGGGTTGGTCACGATCTCGGCGAACGCCGATGTAGCGAACTGGCCGTTCGGAACGAGACCGGTATACAGGATCGTGACCAGCGGGTAGACGAAGAAGTATGCGAGGAACAGCGCAGGGATCGCGGCGAGCAGCAGGACCCACGGTCTCGTTCTCATCGCACCACAGTTGCCCATTCGGCGAGCCAACGCTCCCGATTCTCGTCGATCCATGCCGGCTCCATCACCCTCGAATCCGTCGGGATGACGGCGAATTCGACGAACACGTCGGGGAGGGGAGTGTCGGCGTTCGCGGGGAACACGAACATGTTCAGTGGCATGTCCTCCTGGAACGTGCGTTCGAGGAGGAAGTCGACGAGTTGCCCCGCGGCTTCCTCTGCCTCCGTGCCGTTGAGGATTCCGGCGTACTCGACCTGGCGGAAGCAACCGTCTTCAACGATGGTGGTGGGAGCAGCGTCGAGATCGCCGAAGTAGACCTCTGCCACCGGTGATGTGGCATACGAGACCACGATCGGGCGGTCCCCTTCGCCGGAGCCGCCTGAGAACTCGCCGTAATAGGCCTGATCCCAGCCCGGGACGATCCTGACATCGTTGGCGACGAGGTCTTGCCAGTACGCCTGCCACGGATAGGCGCCGTCTTCGCCGAATGTGACGATCGTGGCGAGGAGGAACGCGAGGCCCGGGGATGATGTTGTCGGGTCCTCGACGACGAGCGTTCCGTCGTATGCGGCGTCGGCCAGGTCGACGAGTCGGTCGGGCGTTTCGAGGCCGAGGGTCGCAAGCCCGTCTGGATCGAGATTGAGGCAGACATCGCCGAAGTCGATCGGTGTCACCACATCGCCCTCGACCCTGAGGCCTCTCGGTACGGTCTCGATCGCTGCTGCGCTGTGGGGGATGAACAGGTTCTCGTCGACCGCTCGCGAGAGGAAGGTGTTGTCGATCCCGTAGAGGACGTCAGCGACAGGGTTGTCTTTCGTGAGGATGGCCTGGCTCACCATGGCGCCGGCGTCTGCGGACTGGAGCACGCTCACCGTGATGCCGGTCTGGTCCGTGAACGCCTCGAGAACCCCTTCGGAGACGGCGAAGGATCCGTGCGTCATCAGTACGACCTCGTCGGGTTCGGCGTCGTCGGCGCCGCAACCCACCACGGCGAGAGCGAACGCAGCGATGAGGAGACCATTGAGGATGTGTTTCATGCTCGACTCCGTTCGTGAACGACGAGAAGTGTCCCTGATTCGACCGAGACGGACGCCGGCGTCGCTTCGATCACGTTGCTGACACCGCGAGTGGACCCCAATGGCAATGCATCGTCAGAGAGATTCCATTTCAGGCCCTCGGTGTTGACTCCCGTTACGTCCGTCGACGCGGGGATGAGGGAGACTCCGTCGCCGACCCGGCCTGCAACGGTGGCGGGACGGTGAGGCACACAGCCGAAGATCTCGGTCAGCCCGTCGGTCCAAACGATCTCATCGACCCGTGTCGCTGTGGCCGCGAACAACCCCATGGCGCCGAGGAGGTGGTCGAGGCGACCGGTGTGTGCCCCGACGATTAGCAGCTTCGTGGCACCGAAGTCGAGCGCAGCGTCTATGGCGAGTTCGAGATCCGTGCGGTCCTTGTCCGTTGGATACGTCTCCGATAACGATCCTGAATCGACAGCCTTAGCGAGTGCTGCGGGATCGACGGAGTCCATGTCGCCGATGATGAGGTCAGCAGCGATGTCGAGATCGGCCGCATGGTGCAGGCCACTGTCGGCAGCGATGACGTATGCGTCCTGGGGGAGAATGATCTCGCCATCGGCAGCGAGCGGCTCTCCTCCCGAGAGGATGATCACCTGGTTGTCGGGTTGTTCCACGAGCTTCCTCCGCTGGCATGATCCAGATCAGGTTCCGCGGGTCAGAGGCATTCGCAGCATGTGCTGCACCGGCCGCCCTCTCAGTTCGGCGTACCCGAACTCCCCGGAGTGGTCACCCCATGATAGCCGGCTCTTCGGATGTGGGTGGAGCGCCGATGAGACCGGTGATGAGTCGGGGGGAGTCTCTGAACGTAGTACGTAGTACGAGTGACGTATGACGACTCGGAGGTCTCATGTCGGTTGGTTGCATGATGCTTCTGTGACTTTGCATGGTTCCTTCGCGAGCACCTCGAGAAACTCAAAGCGTCGATCACGAACCTCGGAAACGAACGCTTCTTCGCTGATCCGGGGTCGTACTACGGCGTACGTACGACGTACTACTGCCTGTCTCTCCCCGGTTCTTGCCGACCCGGATCTTCTCTGGAGCGCCTGACAACCGGTGCCGGGACCGTGGGCGAAGAACAGGGTTGACGGGATGACAGCAGTGTGACATCATAGTGATGTCAACACGACGACATGGACACACTGGAAGGAGTGCCGATGCTCTGGTACAACAGCCCGGAGGCCGTCAAGGTCATGAGGGAGACATCGTTTGGACGGGACAATGACGTGGATCGCAGGTCGCGGCTGCGGCTCATCGGGCGCGCCGACAGGCACTGAGGGAGGCGACAGACGTGGATGCAAATATCGTGATCACCGAGATTGAGCGGGCGTTGATCGCCCAGTTGCGATTCGCGGGCGAGGATCCGGTGGTCGCGGACGCTGCCGAAGCGATCATGGTCGGTCTGTACCCTGCCGTCGAGCGTGCCGTCATGCGCCTCGCCGAGCAGGCGGCAGCTGAAGCAGAGGCGCAACTTCCTGGTCGACAGGTCGGCGTCGAACTTCGCGAGGGCATGCCGGTGCTCGCTGTTCGTGACGCCGAGACACCCGCATCGATCGACACAGACGATCTCGAAGCGAGGATCACCCTTCGCCTCTCCGACAAGCTCAAAGGCGTGCTCGAGGACGCAGCGGATGAATCGGGGGATTCGATGAACACGTTCGTTGTCAAGACGCTCACCAGCAAGGCGAAGGAGCGGGGTTCGGGACGACGCTACAAAGGGACGATCGAAACATGAGCAACACAGTGCGTGAGTTCCCCGTCGGCGACCGTCCGGAGATCGTGATCGCCGTGTTCTCTACCGATGTCAGCGTTGTCGAGGGAGCCGATGGGGTGATCGGAGTCGAGGTCAAGGGAGCCGACCGGGAGGTCGATCTCGTTGATGTCGTGCATACCGGTGACGTCGTTACGGTCCGGGAGCGCAGGGGCGGGCGTCGGTGGATGGGGCGGGGGACCTCCGTTCGATTGACCGTTCCGGCGCCGACGGCAGTTTCAGCCAAGACGGCTTCCGGAGATCTCGCATTCTCGGTCCCGATCTCGGATGCGGAGATCGACGCGGCATCGGGCGACGTTCACCTTGCGTCGTTGAGTGGTCGCGGTCGGATCAAGGCTGCGAGCGGCGACATCACCATCGGTGACGTGGCCGGCGGTATCCGGATCTCGACAGCGTCCGGCGACGTGCGGATCGACGGAATCGACGGCGATGGATCGATCCACACCGCTTCTGGAGATATCACCCTTGGGAGCGTTCGCGGCTCCATTGAGATCAAGACGGCGATCGGTGATATCAGGATCCGTCGGTTCTCTGGCGTGAGGCTCGAGGGAGGAACGATGTCGGGTGACTTCGACATCGGTCTCGTATCGGGGATGTCCGTCGATGCAGACATCCAGACCCGGTCGGGACGGTTCAGGAATCTCATTCCGTCCTCATCCGAGAAACGAGAGCCGTTGATCAGCGCAACGATGCGGCTCAAGACGATGTCCGGGGACGTGACCCTTCGCTGACATCCAGGGGTTCGCCGATCGCCGGGGAAGGCATACGACGACCGGTCAACGTATTGATACCGCGCGGAACGGCGACGTCGACTTAAGCTCGTCGCCGTCTGTGCCGATTCAGAGCGTACGCCGAGCAACGGAGGGTCTATGGGATCCCGCAGCGTTCAGGAATTGCCCGCTCCCATCCTGACGGATGAAGAGCTGATCGGGGAGG
>JAOZMA010000074.1:0-4788 GCA_029934555.1 Acidimicrobiia bacterium
CGTATTCCTGTTGATCGTCGCCATTCCGTCGGTCATCGCAGAGTTGTGGTTCGCCATGTGGCTGCTGATGAGAGGGGGAGTGGAACAGGAGGCGCTTCAGTAGGGGCCGGCGACCACTCCACCGGGCGGTGATGCTCTCTTCTCGGCGACTCGGGGCGGTATCATCGGTTCCCCCCTTCTTGGAGCAGCTATGTGGATGCCGCCGATCGTGGTCCGTCGAGTGCTCCTCGACCCGCTCGTCTTCATCATCGCTCTCGTCGGCGTGGTCCTCAGCCCGCTCTTTTTCGCCGGGGCTTTCGTGGCGGATCTGTTCGTGTCAGGGCGGTGGAAGCTGGTACGGATCGTGAAGATGAATACCACATTCATGTTCTACGAGGTGCTCGGTCTCATCACCGCGTTCAACCTGTGGGTCGTCTCAGGATTCGGGAGAAGAATCCACACGCCCAAGTTCCAGATGACCCACTACTCCGTGCTCGGGTGGTGGATCACGGCCGTGTCGGGGGCGGTGCAATCGGCCCTGGGCCTGACGATCGACGTGCCGAAGAATCCACCCATCAATGGCCCGATCATCGTTTTCAGCCGTCATGCCGGACCGGGTGATTCGATCTTCCTCACGGGGACACTGCTCCACGAGTTCAACCGGTACCCGCGGATCGTCGGGAAGAAGGAACTCGAGTTCGCACCGTTCTTCGACATCATGGGACACCGGCTTCCCATGCGATTCATCCGCCCTCACCCGAAGCAACGCGAACTTGCCCTCGAGGCCGTCCACGACGCCGCTTCAGGTATGGGGCCGAGAGATGCGTTCGTGCTGTTCCCCGAGGGCGGGAACTACACACCGAAGCGGCGGACCCGGGCTATCGAGAGCCTTGATCGACATGGCATGACAGATCAGGCCGAAGCCGCTCGAGGGCTGAATAACCTCCTACCTCCGCATCCGTCGGGTGCGCTGGCCGCGATCGAGGAAGCGCCCGGTGCCGACGTCGTGTTCGTTGCCCACACCGGAACGGAGGATCTGACGTCGATGCGTGTCATCTGGAACGGGATGCCGTTCGATCGCACGATCAAAGCGAACTACTGGCATGTTGACGCAGCCGACATTCCGGTCGGTGTCGACGCTCAGACCTCCTGGCTCTACGAACAGTGGGCGCTGATCGACGAGTGGATCGACGAGAACCGAGATCCGGACACACGAGAGGACACATCGTGACTCGACCCGAGGTTGCTTTCGTGCTGGGTGGGGGTGGCCATCGGGGCGCGTACGAAGTGGGCATGATGAAGGCGCTCACCGAGCAGGGCATCCGCCCGGATGTTGTTCTCGGAACCTCGATCGGAGCCGTCAACGGTGCGGTGATCGCTCGCAATCCGACCGCCGACGGGACGGCATTGCTCGAGCAGACATGGATCGACCTGAACTTCGGTGACGTGTTCCCCGGGAGTCTCTGGAGTCGGGCGCTCTCCGCGGTGCGTCAGCGCACCTATCTCCATGCGAACGATCAACTGCGCGAGTGGTTGGAGAGCCTTCTTGACGACGATGCCTTCGACGAGCTTGCCGTTCCGTTCCAGTGCGTGGCGGCATGCATCGAGGACGCTGCCGAGCATTGGTTCACGTCCGGTTCGTTGATCGACGCGATCCTGGCATCATCGGCCGTTCCAGGGCTTCTCCCGCCGGTCGAGATTGCAGGCAAACACTTCGTCGACGGAGGTGTCGTCAACTCGATTCCGGTGTCGCGGGCATACGAACTTGGAGCCAAGACGATCTACGTCATGCACGTCGGACACGTTGACGACGCTCTCGACGTCCCTTCGGCACCCTGGGACGTGGCCGTCGTCGCGTTCGAGATAGCGCGACGCCATCGGTTCGCCACGGACCTCGATTCGGTACCGGACGGCACCACCGTGCACGTGCTCCCAACGGGGGCGGAGCAAGGCCGCTACAACGATCCCTCGAAACTCAAATACGGGGAACTCTCGGAAGCCCGTGAACAGATCAACAGCGCCCACAAGGCCACGCTTGCCTACCTGACTGGATCCGACCACGCCTCCGCTGAGATCTCTGAGTAACTACTGCGAACCCGAGTCGCTCGTATTGAGGGATCCCTCGTACTCATCGTTCAAGACGGCGAGCATGCCTTCGATCATCTGGGCTGACTGGTAGGAGTAGCCGAGGTCGAAGATGTGCTGAGCACCCGGGAACTCCATGTAGACGACCCGCTTCTGCGAAGTGCTCTCCAACTGCTCGACGAAGGCACGCGCCTCCACCACGGGAGCAAGGGAGTCTCGATCACCCTGGGCGATGACGAAGGGCGGAACGTCGGGATGGATCCGGTCGAGCGGGGACATCTCCGCGAACTTCTCGGGCTCGTCGTCGAGGAACGCTTTGATGACGAGGGGCTCCATCAGCATGGGGACGAACCGGGGGGTCTGCGTACCCATTCGATTAGTGACATCGTAGATCCCGTAGGTGGGAGCTGTGATCTGCACGGATGTGTCGGCGTCTTCGAACCCGGGTTGGTATCGGGGGTCGTTCTCCGTGAGGCCGACGAGGGCGGCCAGGTTCCCACCGGCCGATCCGCCCGACACCGCTACGAAGGAAGGGTCGCCTCCGTACTCCTCAGCGTGTTCGCGAATCCAAACGAGACCTGCCTTGACGTCGGCGAGTTGATCCGGCAGAGCGACACCCGGGCAGAGGCGGTAGTTGACAGAGAAGCACAGCCATCCGGCGCGAGCCATGTGGTGAAGCAAGGGAATCCCTTGCTCACGTTTGTCACCCATGACCCATCCGCCGCCATGGATGTACATGAAGACCGGTCTATCTGTGCGATCCGTCTTGTCCCGATAGACATCGAGCTTGATGATGTGACCGGCGTTCCGCCTGAAGGGCACGTTTTTGATCTTCTCGACGGTTCGACCTCTGAAGGGCGCGGCAAGCAGGACCCGCCAGACCGGCACTGACGGACCCGACCGTGTCACATCGGCGCTGGACAGTGCTGTGTCGACCACGTCGCCGGACTTGCGCGTTCTCGCAAGGATGAACCCCGTGGCCAACCAGGAGAGGACGAGGAGAACGAGACCGATCCAGCCGATGGCGTAGTCCAGGGCTCCCCACCAGATGAGCAAACCGGTCGCGATCATCTGGAAGAAGACGAGTTGACCGGGCAACCCGATCACGAACCATGACCAGAACATGCTGGGGAAGAGCAGCGCGGTCTGCCTGAACGGATACAGCGCGTTGAAGGTCGCTGCGGCAGCCCACAGGCCAAGCAGGAGCAACAAGATCGCAACCAGCATCAACTCTCCCGATTCGAAGTACGGCTGAGTCTATCGACGGTCGAGTCGCCGGAGTCCCCTGTGGGGAGGTCCGGATTCGTTCTGTGTGAGCGACCGTCAGGGCAGCGTTCGGAGTGACCCGGCCTCTCCGAGGATTGCCGACAGCTCAGCGTTCGCCTTGGAACGGAGTTTCGACAGGTCGGGCAGCAGGGCGAGATGGTTGTGAACTGCCCACCACCCCGAGACCGCTTCGAAGAGATCGACGACCTGGGCGATACCCAGCACCAGGAAGATGAGGCCGATGATGACCAGGAGGAGGGCAAGCCACACGGTGTTCGGGTCAGTGAGAATCAGCAGAACGATCCACGTCAGCGGAAAGACGACGATGCCCGTGATCACACGTGCGGTCCCTTTCGACACGGGCTCCTTCACGAAGGCGCCGACCCCCATGACGAGCAGGATCGCTATGAGGTTCGCCGTCAGACCGAGAAGGGCGAACGGTGCCATCAAAACGACGATCATGCCTTTCACAAGAGCGATCCTGGCGAGATCCGTCATTTTCGGCATCGGCTGGATCTGATCGTCTTCGAGGCCGCCGGCGGTGAGGGCGAGTTGATACCGTCCGGTGGCGGCAAGTCGGTTCTCATCTTCAACGTCAATCGAATTGGCCAGCTCTTGGGCGACGGTCCGCAGCTCGGCCATTGTCGGATCGGCGAACACCTTTGTCATCCTGGTTCTCAGGTGGATCGATGCGGCGAGCATCATCGTCCGCTCGCGCACGAGGGATCCGAAGTCGGGAGAGACGGCCCCGAGGCGTATGGCGACAAGAGCCGTCACCTGGTCCACAAGGACCCGGTCGGACTCCCGAGGCTCTTCTCCTGTGGCGAGCTCTCTGATCTCGTTCGAAGTGATCCGGTCGCCCACTTCGACGAGCACTCGAGATCGTGAAGAGACCTTGTCTTCGTAGGTGATTCCCACAGGGATGATCGCCAGGTTGTGCACACCGGCTTCGACCGCGCTCAACGCCATCCGGGCGGCGCCGGTGCGAACCTTCTGGAGTTCCTGGGCGTCGGTGACCGTGCCCTCGGGGAAGATCAGAACGGTCCTGCCCTTGGCGAGCATCTTCGCTACCTCGTGGAATGACGAGACGTTCTTCCCCATGTCGGAGTGGTCCGTCTGGCGATAGACGGGGACGACTCCCAGTGCTCGAAGACCCAGCCGCATCGGGAGCCTCTTGAACAGGGTGGATTTGGCGACGATGTATGGCAGACCGCCGAGCGCCCGGACGACAACGATCGCGTCGACGAGCCCTCCGAAGTGGTTCGCCACGATCAGGCGCGGACCGTCGTGACTCGCCGAACCGTCGACCTCGACCCCCTTGAAGAGGACGAGCGTGTAGACGCGGGCGAAAATGCCGGCCAGCCACCAACGGATTCGATAGATCACAGCGCCACTCTACGCCGGGTCGTTCTCGTCCCTGGAGTCTGGCGTCCATACGAACCGGATACGGTTCGTATT
>JAOZMA010000074.1:4798-9229 GCA_029934555.1 Acidimicrobiia bacterium
TCTGGGTTGGTTCTGGCCGCCAGACTCCTTCATCGGGCGCGCGTACACTGCCGGTGACACGCCGCTCTAGCGGAAGACCCTGGCTCTGTACCGGGTTCTGCTCAATCTCGACGTCACTACCGTGCCCACATGATCCCGATCCTCACCGGATTCGCCGCCGGTGGTCTGCACGTGTTCTCGGGTGTCGACCACCTCGCAGCGCTTGCACCGGCGGCCGTCGAAAACCCATCAGAAGCCACTCGCACAGGGATCTTCTGGGGACTCGGGCATGGCATCGGGGTCTGCATCATCGGAGGGATCGGGTTGGTGTTGCGGGGCCTCGTTGACGTCGAGGCCTGGTCGGGGTGGGCGGAGTTCCTTGTCGGTTTCCTGCTCATCGGCATCGGAGCCTGGGCGATCTTCCGAGCGGGGCGGATCGAGATCCACAAGCACCCGCACGTTCACGACGACGAAGACCATGAGCATGTCCACGCACACGACCCCGGTGATCGATCCCATCATCATGCGGCGCTCGGGGTCGGCATCTTCCATGGCGTGGCAGGCGGCGGGCACCTCTTCGGTGTTCTTCCTGCGTTGGCTCTCCCAACCCATGAGGCGATCCTGTATCTCCTCGCCTATCTGGTTGCATCTGTTGTGGCTATGGGCGTGTTCGCCTACGGGATCGGTGCTCTCGCTGGTAGATCCGGGGACGTGTGGATCAGACGGCTGATGTACGGCTCGGGCGTGTTGGCAGTGGCCGTCGGCGTGTTCTGGGTGATCAGCACTTGGCCGTTCTGATCACGGTCCGGTGGTGGGATCGTGTGGTCTAGCGCACGGCTTCGACGACAGCCCTGCCCCATGCCCGGGCCCGTTCGATTTCGCCGTCGGCAATCGGGCCGGTCGTGTCCTCGACGTGGAAGATCTCAGCCGGCATGACGATCCGGTAGCCGAGACGCTTCAGTCGCTTCTGTGCCCCGCGAGCTGCCGACCCCGGGAGGTTCGGCTTGCGGATGCTGGTGTCGAATATGGCGGCATTCTCACCAGAACACCTGGGGAGTCCTTTGAGCCACTAACGGATGCCTATTCCTGGCGAGACGAGAGGTTCCTCCCTTTCGGAGGCTGCGCCCTTGCGCGAATCAGGTCGACTGAGTCCGAACTGGTGGGTGGGCCCACCTATGACCAGCAGATCGAAGCCCTCAGGCGGAACCGGTGCTCCCCCGACCCCGGCAGATTCAGTCTCGATGCTCTCGCCCATCCCCGCGGCGATCGCTTCGGCGATCTCCTTGGTGTTGCCGAACATCGACTCGAATACGACGGGTGCCTTCACAGTGGGCCTCCTGGATCAACCCCCACAGCTTGCTCCTTCCGGACCACCGCGCCAGGTCCCTCAACCCCTTCTGACTCGATCGAGGGCACCTTCGCCGACTCAGAAGTCGCGGAATGTGAAGCGTTCCGGAAGCAACAGGCACTCATCCAGCGGTCTCATTCCTCCGGAAGCGGTTGGATGAGTGAGGCTCTGAGCAGCGGTGCACACTCCCTGAAGGAGGCTCGTTCCCGTATCAGCGTTCCGGTGAACACCCAGCAGAAAGCCGGCTGTGAATGCATCGCCGGCTCCGGTGCTTCCTTCAATATGATCGGATGGCAGATCAAGCGACGGCTGGGTGACCAGAGTGCCGTCCTGCTCGCGACACACGGCACCTCGGACACAGTGCAGGATCACTCGACCCGGGGTTCCCAGAGCGGCGATCTCGTCAACGGCAGACTCCAACGACGCGCTGGTCGGTTCGACTTCTCGGCCGAGGACGAGGGACGCCTCGACTTCGTTGAGGAAGAAAAGGTCTGCATGCTGCAGAGATGCAATCACCACTTCGCGGAAACCCTCATCGATGGCGGACACCGTTTCGACGGCGGTCAGGAACCCGAGGGACCGCGCCTCTTCGAGCAGCCTCGACGCACCGGTGCGGCCATCGTCGTCGATCTGATCCATCGCATCGAGCAGAAGCAGGTAACCGAGGAGGAAAATCCTGGCGTTGCTGCTCCCCAGATCCACGTGCTCTGGCGAGAACAGCGAGTTGACGCCACGGTGATGGAAGAACGTCCGTCGTCCGTCGTGCGCAACGCACATCGCGTCCGTGTACGAGGTGGCGGCCATGTCCGTTGTATGAAGTTGAGCGACGTCGATGTCACAGGCAGAGCAGTCCGCCAGAATCCAGCGAGCATCGGCATCCCGGCCGAGGAGACCGGCGGCTTCGAGAGGGAACTCGGCTCCAAGCGCCTTGAGATCCCTCAGGACGTTGTAAGGACCGCCGCCGTTGCTCATCGTCTCGGATGTGATGTTGGCCAGCATGTCCTGCGCCGGCCACGCGTCGATGGTCTTCACGTGGTCGACGACGAAGCTGCCCGCGGCCAGAACCCCGTTCCGCGACGATCGATCCACTCCGTTGTCTTGGTCGGTCGCGCTGATACCGCTGTCGCCACTCATGAGTTCGTGGGGACCGTTGACTGCAGGTCGTCCTCCAACGAACGTTGAGGAAGGATCCCGGAGCGGGTCAGATCGGCGTGGTACGACCGAACGGCCTCATCCGGGGATGCCTGACCATCGGCGAGTGCGCGCAGTTGTCTGATGAAGCTCTGCTGACTCTCGGCGTTATTGATCATCCGTCCGTAGAGGGCCGCTCGAGCGCCGTGCCTGCGTGCATCCCAGAGTTGATGGAATGCATCGAAGGTTGTACCCGACGATCCGCCCATGATGCCGACGACCAGGCTTGAGTCGTAGCCTGCCAACTCCTCCATGGCGTCGGGTCCGTTGTACGCGACCTTGAGGAAGAGCGGCCGTTCGGCTCCGACCACGCCCGCGAGCGTTCGGGTGATCATGTCGTTCATGAATCCGCCCACATCCGCCACCGGGTTGAGCGGTGCATTGGGATTGAAGAACTCCAGGAAGTGGCGGAATCCCTTCGCCGCTGCCTCCTCGCGGAATCGCGAGTAGGCGCCCAGGACGAGTTGATCTGTGGCGGCATCGTTGCTGAACGTGATCGAGTAGAGGCCCAGGTCAGTTCCAAGGGAACGCTCGGCCGGCTGGCAGTCGGGCTTCCCGCACATCGCCATGTCAAGTGAAGCGGTGCGGAATGGCAGTGAAGGCTGAGTTGGGTACACACCGCCTCGTGCCAGCCAGATGTCCGTCGTGTCGTTGGCACGGATCGCCGGAGTGACGGGAGTGTCGTCGAAGAGTCGCTCCCCGAGTGTGAGGACATCGCTCGTGCTCGCACTCATGAGCATGATGTCGAGCAATCCCTGTCGGGTGTTCTCGCGAATGAGATCGCGGTACTCCTGGAGTGATCGGAAGTGGGGCATGCCATCCGTGGCCGCGCGGTCCATACCGGGTGCCGCGATACCGAAGGCCATGTCCGCGTCCTTCGCGTCGGCGAGGATGAACTCGTCGGCAGCGGGGTTCGCCAACATTCGTTCCAGCTTCGTGTCAAGCGTCTTCTTCATCATTGCACCACCTCGGGAATCGATGCTACGTCATGTCGTGTGATGTGCAGCTGCGACCAGGAACGGGCCGTCGGTACTAGCCGAAACGCCCGTAGTCCCCGACGAGGAGACGGAGCGGCTCTTCGTCCTCGACTACGTCCGGGAATCGACCAAGTTCCTCGTAGAACACGTTGTCCGTTACATCGTCGTTGACGCTGGATACCTCTCCAACGACAACCGGAGCGTCGACGGCCCAGAAGCTGTGGTACACACCTGTTGGCAGACTGATGCTTTCACCCGGTTCCAGGGTCACGGTGCCTCCGGCGGCGATGGTTCGAAGGCCGGCATCGACGACAACCTCGACGTCTTCAACTCCCAGCCCGTCGTCTGGCGTGGATGGATAGAGGCGAAGCACGAGACCGCCTCCCGAGCGGTTGATGATGTCCTCTTGTTTGCGGCGATGCAGGTGCAGGGGCGTCACCTGATCGACATCGACGTACAGGAGTTTCTCCCCGTAGATCTTCCCGTGACCGTTGGCCTGATCCTCGAGCGAACCATTGCGGAGCGTTACGAGACAGGTCCCCAAGTCGCGGTAGTTCCCAATCCCGAAGTCCGTGATGTCCCAGCCCAGGCTTCCGTCGAGGACCTCGCTGATCTCGGATCGCTGGACGGGCCAGTCCGACGGCGACCATCTGGCGAATGGTGGAAGTTCCCATCCCGCCTTGGAGAACGCGACTGCAGCAGTTGCGATAGCTGCGTTGATTTCTGATCGTTTCATGTGGCTCTTCCTTTCCGGTCTGGTGTCCTGGCCGGCGTGCGATCACCCGTTCTGACGCAGGTCCCGCCTCTGGAAGAGTACGAGAGCGATCCCAACCAGGATCACGGTGAGTCCGGTGAGGACCGCTCCGTGGGCCCAATCCATACCGTTCATCAACGGGTCGCTGCTCAGGTAGTAGTAGAACGGCGAGACCTTGGCCC
>JAOZMA010000075.1:0-4725 GCA_029934555.1 Acidimicrobiia bacterium
CCGGGGCCCGGCTCTGCCCAGATCGTCCCGTCGAGCGCTTCGATGAAACCACGGGCGATGGCAAGCCCGAGGCCGGACCCGCCCGTCGAGCGGCCCCGGGCCGGGTCGTCTCTCGTAAAACGGTCGAAGGCGTCATCGACGAACTCCGGATCGAACCCCGGGCCTTCGTCGAGCACGCGCACCTTCGCTCCCCCGTCATCTCTCACCTCGATGACGACGGTCGAACCCGAAGGAGCGAAGCGGATAGCATTGTCGAGAAGGTTCCGCAGGACACGGCTCACCGCCTCGGACCCACCCATCGCGGTGGTGCGGTGATCGGCGTGGAGTTCGAGGCGAACGTCGGCGCCGGCAGCGATCGGGCTTAGCACCTCGATCGCTTCGTCTGCGAGTTCGGTGACGTCGATCCGGGCACGCTCGACTTCGATCGATCCTTCCTCGAGCCTCGCAAGCAGGAACAGGTCATCGACGAGCGAGCTGAGGACCGAGATGTCCCGGTCCATCGCCCCGAGGTACCGGTCGGGATCCGGGGCAAGCCCATCTTCGAGTGCTTCGATCGCCGCGCGAAGTGAGGCCAGCGGAGTTCGTAGATCGTGGCCGATCGCCGCCAGGAATCTCCGACGGGCAGCCTCGTCTGCCCGACGATCTACATCCCGCTGCTCGAGGTCAGCGGCCATCCGATCGAACGTCGCCGCCACGGTTCCGATCTCGTCGGGCCTCGTCACCCCGGTGCGAGCTGAGAGATCGCCATCCTGCACACGTCGGGCAGCGGACGCCGTGGCTTCGAGATCGCGGGTGAGCGTCCGACCGACCAGCACCGAGAACCCCACCGCCGTCGCGCCGGCGAACACGAGGACGATGAGGAGCAGCCGGAGGTCGTGGGAGGAGAGGAACATCTGCTGGGCTGCGACCACCATGGCGGCAGCAGCGACGAAGAACCCGGCGAGGCTCGCTATCACAACGCTGCGACGGATCGAACGAGATCGCTTCACCAATGCGGCCACGATGAGCGTGACGACGGCGGCGAAAGCTGCCACGGCGAGGAAGATCAGCGCCAGCTGGATTCGATCCGCGGATGTCGGCTGCATCAGCACCTCGAACGCGATCAATCCGACAACCACCGCTCCCAGGAACCAGAACACAGCCTTCATGATTCGAACCGGTAGCCGACGCCCCACACCGTGGAGATCCATCGGGGCTCGTTCGGGTCGCGCTCGATCTTGCGACGGACACGACGGATATGCACGGTCACCGTCGACGCATCCTGCCAATCGGTCGATGAGTCCCAGACCTGCTCGAGGAGCTGCCCCCGCGAGAACACCTGCCTGGGTGAGGACGCGAGGAAAGCCAGCAGATCGAACTCCTTGGCGGTGAAATCCACCAACTCTCCATCAACCCGTACTTCGCGACTCCGGCCGTCGACCTCGAGACCGTCGTATGCGATGACCGTCTCGGGGATAGTCGGCTCGGTCCTGGTCGACCGTCGCAGGACCGTGCGGACCCGGGCGGCCAGTTCACGCGGGCTGAACGGTTTGACGACATAGTCGTCGGCACCCAGTTCGAGACCCAGAACCCGGTCGGTCTCCTCGGTGCGTGCGGTGAGAAGGATGACGGGGATATCGGAGTGCTTCCTCAATTGCGAGAGGATGCTGAACCCATCGATCTCGGGAAGCATCACATCGAGCACGATCAGATCGGGGCTCTCCGATTCGATGAGGTCCACGGCCGCCCGTCCGGCTGACGCCTGACAGGTCGTGTACCCCTCCCTCTCGAGATAGGTGCACACGACCTCACGGACGATGTCTTCATCGTCAACGACAAGAACGGTGCCTGCGGTCTCTTCCATGAGCGTCATCGTACGGGCAACCCGATCACTCGTCTCGTGTTCCTATCTGAGTTCACCGTTTGTTCAGCACTCGTTTCGGACCCGTTCAGATGGGCAGTCCATCGTTGTGTCTGTCGTCAAAGCGGCGACACTCAGATGTAAGGAGCAGCAATGCGAAAGACACTCTTGACCGGCTTGGTGGTCGGCCTCCTGACAATCATCATGGCCGTCCCGGCCCTGGCATCGAATGGCAAGTCGGCCGACAGCCACGGCCGTCCCGGCTCGCCCGTTGAGGTCACCGTTCTCAGTACCGGCCTGACCTACGACTCGATCGCCCTGGGCGAACTGCCGATGCATGGTCGTTTCCAGCAGCTAGTCCCGACAGCCGAGGGTCTCACCACACAGTGGGGTCCCGGCGACCATGATTACGTCGGTGGTCGCTGGTTCATCGACATGGATGGGGACAACAAACCGACTACAGGCGACAAATTCTTCCTCTGCCCTCTCCTCGGACCGGGTCGCTAGACAACCCCAATACCGAAATACAGAAAGGGGCCCCGCCGATCTGGTGGGGCCCCTTCTCATTGCTTCTTGGGTTATCGAGTCAGTCTCAGCCGACCGGCTCAAGCTCCTTCTGCTCTTCGGGTGTCGCAACAGGATTCTGCATCTTCGGAGCCTTCTCCTCTTTGCCAGCCCACACCAACCCGAGGCCCGTGAGGATGACCGTGAGTCCGATCCCTGCGAGGATTCCCGCGAGTGCCAGACCGAGCTGCAACACCGAGTGGGTGACGGTGCCGACACCGAGCTCGGCGAACAGTCCGTGGACCGTTCCGCTCCAGGCCTGGCCGCGTGCCGGGCCGTCGAGCGGATGAGTGCGGTTGAAGGCGGTCCAGTAGCGTCCTTCGACCGGTACGTCGTACGTCCCTGCCGCGATGACCTCGCCCTCGTACTCGGCGTCTTCGAGAAGAACCACGGTCTGTGTGCCGTGGAGCACGTGGTAACCGACCGTCGCCATCTGGAACATGTACTCCGACGCCGTGTTGACGAGTGGATCGTTCGAATCGAGATCCGACTGAACCACCGGGTAGCCCCAGTCATCGGTGAGCAACGTCATGATCGCTTCGGCGCCTTCGGTGGTACCGCGATCGACGAGCTCTCCCGCATCGTTGTAGCTGAGCGTCACGTTCTGAGCTTCGCTGAACGCCTGAAGGGATCCGTATCCGTCCTGCACTTTCGTGTAGGCGACCCCACCGGCGATTACGAAGATCAGTCCGATAACTGACAGCACTATTCCGAGGGATCGGAGTCGCTTGGCCATCATTGCCTCCTTGTTGTTTCTCGTGAATGGATTCACAAGGAGCATTTCATCGTGGTTCGACGATATCCGATAGGGCCATCAGTCCCGAGATGTAGGGGCATCCGACCCGACCAACAGGGAACCCGCTTTCGGATATCCGGCGCTCATCGACGATGAACGGCCTTTCGGCCCGATGGCGAGCACGACACGGCTTGGTAGCCTGCGATCATGGAACTCAAGACGCTGACACCTCCACTCGCCTGCCTCGACGACGACCCGCCGGTCGATCCGGCACCGCTGACCAGGGATGAGATGGCGACCATCGCCAAGGCCATGGGCCATCCCGCCCGGGTCCAGATCATCCAGTACTTCATGGAGTGCAAACCCCACACCGTCGGCGAGATCGCAGCACAGTTGACGCTGGCTCAGTCAACGGTGTCTGAGCATCTCCGCATCCTCCGGAGTGCGGACATCCTCCGCACAGAAGACGATGGGCCGCGCACCTGGCACTGTCTGAACCGTGTCGTCCTCAAGCGGTTCGCCCGAGATACGGACGCGATGACGGTCCGCGTCGACCTCTAGCGGGACACGCCGATCCAGCCCCTCTTCGCATCGTTTGTGTCTACGAACACAACAATGATGAACGTAGGCACGAACGACGGCTGATGGGTCAGGTGTTCGCAGCTACGAGGTCCGCGACGATCTCGCCGCTGCAGACAGCGGTCACCAGAGCCATCGTCCATACCGCACCGATCCCGGGAATCAGTCCGATGAGCAGTACCACCGGGATTCCGACGAGTCGATTGATGATGACGGATCGCCGGAGCCGCTCCCGATCGACTCGCACAGAGGCGACTTGGATCGCAGCCATCGCGGATAAGGCTAGAGCGACAGAGCCAACGAGGAGCCATCGCTGAGCATCGTGGTAGTCGTGCCCGTGATCAGCGGCCACGATGGCGATCTCCACCGACACCCCGAATATGGCAAGGCCGATGGCCAGCGGCAGGTGGCTGTATATCCAGACGGTCGGCCGCCAGTTCCTTCGATCCCCTCGCCTGCGAACAACCGAACCCTCCAGATGATCGAAGTTGATCCACCACAAACAGGTCGCCGTCCCGAGACCGAGGATGCCGACGAGCGTGGTCGAGAGCTGCCACGACACGTGGCTCAACCCGACGGTGACAGCCACGATCGACTCACCGAGAACAAGGATCGTGAAGAGACCAAACCTCTCCGGAAGGTGCGACACGTCCATCGGCGCTGCCGCCTGGACCCTTCGCAGGACATACGGAGTCGCCAGGTCCACGGCGAACGCGATACCCCACAGCCAGAACCGATAGGGCTCCGGCACGAAGATGGAGACGAACCACAGCGCCGAAGCTGACCCGAACCCGATCAGGTACCCCCTCACCAACTCCCGGGTAGCCGGCACGTGCTTGTACGCCCGTGCATACAAGACCAGGAGGATCACCCGGACGAACGTGTACCCGACGGCGAACACCACTGTTGATCCCGCTTCGCCGAGGGAGACCGATACGGCAATCAAGGCCACTCCCACCATCTGTGCGCCGGCAAGGAACCGGTAGATGAGGTCGTCGGTGTCGTA
>JAOZMA010000075.1:4825-9149 GCA_029934555.1 Acidimicrobiia bacterium
GACACCGACAGGCCCGGGTAGGCAGCCTCGGTCGCGTGGAAGCGTCGCCTTGCAGTGTGAACGAGGATGTCGACCTCTTTGTCCGTACGCCGCGGATCCAGGCTCGTCAGGATCAGCCGATTCGCCCCCGACGAGAGGGCCGCAGCGACGGCGTCCTCCCAGGTCGAGTGCCCCCAACCCCGATGGGTCTCGATCTCGTCGGGTTGATACTGGCCGTCGTGGATGAGCACTTCAACGCCGCGGATCGCGTCGATGACGGTCTCATCCATCTCCGAACCGGCCTCGTGATCGGTGACGATCGCGACGCTGGACGACGGCCCGTCGATGCGATAGCCGACGGCACCTTGCGGATGTTCGACGCCGAACGGCGTGATCATCATCCCGGACAGTTCGAGGGGTCCAACGAGCGGCTCGAATCGAAGGAACGGCGCATCGACGAGCGAGACCGGGAACCACGGCGGGGCGATGACCGGTGTCAGAGCGATCTGTGGGTCGTCCGGGCCGTGAATCGTGATCTCGCATTCATCACTCCACACCAGGTCAAGCATCGATAGACCCTGGATGTGATCCCAGTGGTAGTGGGTCATGAACATGTCAATGGACGGCGCGACCGATAGGCCGAAATCGCCCCAGGACACGACACCCGTCCCGGCATCGATGAACCCGACTACACGACCATCCACGACCAGGGCAAACGACGTCGTACTGCCTCCGTACACGACGAAGTCCGGACCGGATACCGGAATGGAGCCACGACTACCCAGGACTACGAGTCGCACGATGGTTTCCACCAAGTTGCCCCTCTCCCTCAGGGTTTCGAGCGTAGCGAAACAAATCCCCGGCGTGGGAAGTTCGTGTTCGATAGGCTCAAGATCACCGACGAACCCGGGGATCCCATGAGCAGACCAGTAATTCTCGCCGTCGATGACGACCCGCAAGTGCTTGCGGCTGTTCGACGCGACCTACGCAACCACTACGGATCGGCCTACCAGATAATGGCCGCCTCGTCTGGCGCCGAGGCCCTCGAAACAGTGCAGGAACTCAAGAACCTGTCGAAGACCGTGGCCGCGTTCGTCGTCGACCAGCGAATGCCCGAGATGAGCGGCACCGAGTTCCTCATGGCAGCCGATCAAGTCTTCCCGCAGGCCAAGCGGCTGCTCCTCACCGCATACGCCGACACCGAGGCCGCTATCCAGGCGATCAACGATGTCGGCCTTGATCACTACCTCCTCAAACCGTGGAGCCCACCCGAGGAGCGGCTGTATCCGATCCTCGATGACGTGCTCGACGATTGGCAGGCGAACGCCGACGTGCCGTTCGACGGAATCCGGGTGCTCGGGACGACCTGGTCACCGGCGACCTACGAGGCCAAGGCGTTCCTCGCTCGCAACGAAGTGCCGTATCGCTTCATCGATATCGAACGGGACTCCGATGCGTCCGCCGCCGTCGCATCGGCTACAGGCGCCACCAGCGACCTGCCCATCGTGTTCCTCCAGGACGACACGGTCCTGATCAATCCATCGAAACACGAACTCGCCAACGCTGCCGGAATCCATTCGACACCGGAGTCGCCGTTCTACGACCTTGCCATCGTCGGTGGTGGACCGGCCGGCCTCGCCGCCGCCGTGTACGGGGCGTCGGAGGGTCTCTCGACGGTGTTGATCGAGCGTGAGGCGCCGGGTGGCCAGGCCGGCACGAGCTCACGGATCGAGAACTACCTCGGTTTTCCGAAGGGAATCAGCGGCGCCGACCTGGCTCGTCGGGCGATCGCTCAGGCGACCCGCCTGGGCGCCGAGTTGATCACTGCCGCGGAGGTGGCTGCCGTTCGCTCCGATTCGACCGTGAAGACGTTGATCATGACGGACGGCACCGAGTTGAAGTGCCGGGCGCTGCTGATCGCAAGCGGGATGACGGTTCGCAGACTCGACGTGCCCGGTTACTCACGTTTCGAAGGAGCAGGCGTCTACTACGGCGCTGCCGCCACCGAAGCTTCGACCTACCGGGACCGCCACGTCTACATCATCGGCGGAGCGAACTCGGCCGGACAAGCGGCGGTGATGTTCTCGAAGACTTCGTCGAAGGTCACCATGGTCGTGCGGTCGAACGATCTCAGGCTGAAGATGTCGCAGTACCTCGTTGACCAGATCGCAGCGATCGAGAACATCGAGGTGCTGCTCAGTCGACGGGTGGTCGAGGTGGCAGGCACCGAGCACGTCGAAGAGATCCGACTCGAGAACGTAGACACAGGAGAAGAGGAGACGAGAGAAGCATCTGCGTTGTTCGTCTTCGTTGGTGCCGTTCCCCACTCTGCGTTCCTCGAGGACACGGTGGCCATGAACGACCGCGGGTTCATCTACACAGGCTCCGACGTCACGACGTTCACCTCGGACTGGTCGCTGAGCAGAGACCCGTACCCGCTGGAAACCTCGGCACCGGGCGTGTTCGCTTCGGGCGACGTTCGCGAAGGAGCCGTCCGCCGCGTCGCTTCCGCAGTAGGTGAAGGCTCGGTCGCCGTCACGATGGTCCACCAGTACCTCGATACGGTGTGAGCTCCTTCGACCTGCGCTCCGTTGAGATCTTCTCCGGCCTCGATGACGACGCTATCGACCGGTTGCAGGAGACCGTGGCGTCGTGCTCTTTCGCTCAGGGAGACACGCTGTTCAACGAAGGTGAATCCGGCGACACGGCATACATCGTGACATCCGGAGAGGTCGAGATCCTCAAGGTCTCGGCTGAGCAGACCGTTCGCATTGCCGTCACCGGACCCGGCGTCATCATCGGTGAGATGTCGCTGCTGACCGGTGAGCCCCGCAACGCAACCGCTCGTGCACTCGTCGATACCGAACTCGTATCGATTCCGAAAGCGGCTCTCGATGTTCTCCTCGAGTCAGACGTGCGTGCCGTACACGCACTCTTCGACGTGTTCATCTCCCGCTGGCGGGAGCAGCAGGCCCGACTTCGCCAGTCCGAGCGCATGGCCCAGATCGGTGTGCTCACCGCAGGCCTCGCCCACGAAATGAACAACCCGGCTGCAGCGGTGACACGGGGATCGACGCTCCTCCCTGCAGCGATTGAACGGAGAGCGGCGGCCGATGCCGCCCTCCCCTCGGACACCGAGTTCCCGATAGCGTCCGGGCGAAGAGAGATGCTCAGTCCGATCGAACGAGCCGGGGTCGAGGATGACCTCGAAACCGTCCTCGATCAACTCGCCGTCACCGATGCATGGCGCGTAACGCCTGTACTCGTGGATGCCGGCTACACAGCAGCCGATCTGGCAGAGGTCGAACCCGCCATTGCCGAACTTGTCATGGAGGCTCTCGCTGCACGGGCCGAAGTGAATGATCTCGTGGCCGAGGTCGCGGAAGGATCGAAACGGCTCAGCGAGCTCGTCGCCGCTCTCAAGTCGTACTCCTATCTCGATCAGGCCCCGGTGCAAGACGTCGACGTGGCAAGGGGCATTGACGACACACTGCTCATCCTGAAATCGAAGACGTCCGGCATCGCAGTCGTCCGCTCCTTCGACCCCGATCTCCCCAGGGTCACCGCTCATGGCAGCCGCCTCAACCAGGTGTGGACGAACTTGATCGACAACGCCGCAGATGCGATCAACGAGGCGGACATCGAAGACGGCCGGATCGTCGTGAGCACAGGGCTCGAGCACGAGTGCATCGTGGTGAAAGTCGAGAACAACGGGCCTGAGATTCCCTCGACCGTCAAGGACCGGATCTTCGAAGCGTTCTTCACCACGAAGGAACCGGGAAAGGGAACCGGTCTGGGCCTCGACACCGTCTACGACGTCGTCGCCAACCAGCACCACGGCACGATCGAAGTCGACTCAACAGAAGACCGAACGATCTTCACAGTGAGAATCCCAATCACTTCTCCCTCATCTCTTCCTCCCCCTCAGGGGGAGGTGCCGCCGGAGGCGGCGGAGGGGGTCAAAGAGCTCCACGCGAAGTGACACGCGAGGAGCATCTTCACCCAACAACCTCGATCTCACAGCGCGGCCCGTTCGCCGCAGCAAGACGTCGATCGGTCGTGACGAGCGTCACCGAGAGTCGTTCGGCGAGGGCTACGTACCAAGCGTCGTAGACCGACACCGACGATCGCATCTCCCAGATACGATCCATCATCGGTTCGATTGCGTACGTGGCGACGGCAAGCCTCCGCACCTGGTCCAGGGCCGCCCTGGCTCGGCTCTCTGAAATATCCCCGCGATGCGCCATCGAACGGATCGCCGACACTGTCTCGGCCTTCAGGATCTGGGGCGCAGCAGGGTTATGCTCGTCACGCAGGCGTCGAAGCGCGGCCGCTCCAAGATCGT
>JAOZMA010000076.1 GCA_029934555.1 Acidimicrobiia bacterium
ATTCACATGCGGCTTCGTCCGCTCAAACTTCGCCTTCGCCATCAGCGTGCTCCTTCTATTCGCCTCTGACCTTGGCCACGATTTCTTGCGCGGCGGCGGTCGGAACTTCTTGGTATGAGTGGAACTGCATCGAGTAGTTAGCACGGCCCTGGGTACGAGACCTCAGATCCGTGGCGTACCCGAACATCTCTGCGAGGGGTACGAGGGCCTTGACGACCCGACCTTGTCCACGTTGGTCCATCGATTCGATCTTCCCTCGACGTGAGGAGAGATCGCCGATAACGTCACCCAAGTAGTCCTCAGGGGTGACGATCTCGAGCTCCATGACGGGCTCGAGAAGTTTCATGCCGGCAACTCTGGCCGCGTCCTTCAGGGCCATCGAACCGGCGATACGGAATGCCATCTCGTTCGAGTCCACAGCGTGGGCCGAACCGTCGATGAGCGAGGCCTTCAGGTCGACGAGCGGGTATCCGGCGAGGATGCCCGCGTCGAGCGCCTGGCGCATGCCCTTCTCGACGGCCCCGATGTACTCACGGGGGACGTTGCCGCCCTTGACGGCGTCGACGAACTCGAAGCCACTGCCGGGGGCGAGTGGCTCGAGATTGATGACCACATGGCCGAACATGCCGGAACCACCGGTCTGACGCTTGAACTTCGCGTCGATCTTGTTGACGGCCTTCTTGATCGTTTCGCGGTATGCGACCTGCGGACGACCAACATTTGCCTCGACCTTGAACTCGCGCCGGAGACGCTCCACGAGAATCTCCAGGTGGAGCTCGCCCATCCCTGCGATGATCGTTTGGCCGGTCTCGTCGTCGCTGCTGACCTGGAACGTCGGGTCTTCCTCTGCCAACTTCGCGAGGGCTTCACCGAGTTTGTCCTGATCTGCTTTGGTCTTGGGTTCGATCGCAACGGAGATCACCGGGGCGGGGAACGTCATCGACTCCAACTGAATCGGAGCGTTCACGGCGGCGAGCGTGTCTCCCGTCTTCGTGTGCTTGAGACCGACGGCAGCGACGATGTCGCCCGTATGGATCTCATCGATGTCTTCCTGCTTGGCGGCGTGCATACGAAGAAGCCGGCCGATGCGTTCCTTCTTGCCATCGGTGGTGTTCAACACGGGGTCGCCTTTGTTGGTCGTACCGGAGTAGACCCGGAAGTACGTCAGTTTCCCGACGTACGGATCCGTCATGATCTTGAAAGCCAGCGCAGCGAACGGCTCATCGTCCGCGGGCGCACGTGTGACGGTTTCGTCCTCGTGATTCGGTCTGAATCCTTCCACCGCGGGAAGATCCGCCGGTGACGGCAGGTACGCGACGATCGCATCGAGGAGCGGTTGCACTCCCTTGTTCTTGAATGCCGAACCGAGCATCACGGGCACGAATTTCCGGTTGATCGTTCCGCATCGAATAACGCTGCGGATCTCTTCAGGATCGAGATCGTGGTCTTCGAGGTACTTCTCGAGGAGTTCTTCGTTCTCGTTGGCGACAACGTCGAGCATCTTGTTGTGCCATTCACGGGCAATCTCGAGGTACTTGTCCGGGATCTCGATGACTTCGCGCTCTTTGCCCTCTTCGTCATGCCAGATGATGGCGTTCATCTCGACGAGGTCGATGACTCCGTGGAACTCCGACTCAGCGCCCATCGGGATCTGAATGGCGACGGGGTTGCCTCCGAGTCGATCGATGATCGATTCGGTGGCCGCGTAGAAATCGGCGCCGATCCGGTCCATCTTGTTGATGAAGCAGATCCGTGGAACACCGTACTTGTCGGCCTGACGCCAGACCGTTTCCGACTGTGGCTCGACGCCCGAGACAGCATCGAACACGGCAACGGCCCCATCGAGGACTCGGAGCGAACGCTCGACCTCGACCGTGAAGTCCACGTGACCGGGTGTGTCGATGATGTTGATGACATGGTCGTCCCAGGCGCAGGTCGTTGCGGCAGACGTGATCGTGATGCCGCGCTCCTGCTCCTGCTCCATCCAGTCCATGACAGCCGCGCCCTCATGGACCTCACCCAACTTGTAGGTGCGACCCGTGTAGTAGAGGATCCGCTCCGTTGTCGTGGTCTTGCCCGCGTCGATGTGGGCCATGATCCCGATGTTGCGGATCTTCTCTAGAGGGATGTTGCGTGCCATGAGGTATCAGTGCTTCCGAACTACCAGCGGTAGTGGGCGAAGGCTTTGTTGGACTCCGCCATCTTGTGGACGTCTTCGCGGCGCTTCACCGCTGCGCCGGTGCGGTTGGCCGCATCGAGGATCTCGTTCGCAAGACGCATTGCCATGGTGGGCTCTTTGCGCTTGCGGGCGAACTCAACGAGCCAGCGGACGGCAAGGGTCTGGCCACGCCGGGGCCGAACCTCGACCGGGACCTGGTACGAGGAACCACCGACACGCCGTGACCGCACTTCGACGGAGGGGCGGATGTTGTCGATGGCACGCTTGAGAACGGTCAGCGGATCGGAACCGGTGCGTTGCTCGACGGTGTCCATGGCGCCGTACACGATGCGACGGGCTGCGCCCTTCTTGCCACGCCAGAGCACCTTGTTGACGAGTTGGCTGACGAGAACGGAACGATAAACCGGATCTGGTTCGAGCTTACGAACCTCGGCTGGTGCGCGACGCATGCCTAGGACTCCTTCTTGGTTCCGTACTTGGAACGCGCTTGCTCACGGCCTTCGACGGCTGCAGCGTCGAGGGCTCCACGGATGACCTTGTAGCGAACACCCGGGAGGTCTTTCACACGGCCACCACGAACGAGCACGATGGAGTGCTCCTGGAGGTTGTGGCCTTCGCCCGGGATGTAGGCGGTGATCTCTGCACCGGAGGTGAGCCGTACACGTGCGACCTTACGGAGCGCGGAGTTCGGCTTCTTCGGCGTCACGGTGTAGACGCGGGTGCAGACGCCGCGGCGTTGCGGCGATCCTGCGAGACCAACGGTCTTCGATTTCTTCGGCTTCGGCGTCCGGCCCTGTCGGACCAGCTGCTGTACGGTCGGCACGTCGGTACCGTCTCTCTCTTCTCGATGCACCCGAGCCCGATGAGTTCGGTACTTGGGTTCTAACGAACGAAAACCGGCGTCGTCACACGCAGTGACTTCGCCGATCCCTTCTGTGGGTCACTCCGCTCACAACAACGCTCTTACGAACGCCTCAGGGTAAGCGCGGACTCCGGCGGGAAACCGGATTCGTGAGTATATCGGACCCTCGCCCTAGTGCGCAAGAGGAGGTGACAGCCAACAGCCAACAGCCAGAGCGTGGGTTCGGGCTGTTCGCTGTCTGCTGTCTGCTGTCTGCTGTCTGCTCTCAGATGGGGAACACCGGCGGCTCCTGATCTGGCGGCTGCTCAATCTGACGCTCCGGCTTCGGGCGCGGCTTCGGTTCGTCGGTCCGGCCCTGCCGGAATCCCATGAACGTGATCATCGCCACGAAGATCGCCAGGAACGTCTCGCCGTAGTAGAAGGCAGCACCTGCGACCGCCACGCCGGTTGCGACGGAGACCCAGCGGGCGATCGGTGCTGCCTTGGTTGGCGTGACCATCTCAAGACCGTGTTGGAGCATGTGCCCGCCATCGAGAGGCAGGATCGGTATCCAGTTGAGGATCCCCCACACAAGGCCGGCCCAGACGAAGCTCCGGAGGAAGGCGAAGGCCAGGTCGGGGAGTCCGTCGAACACTCCGGCCCTGCTGAGACCGATGACGCCCAGGCCGGCGGCGATGCCAACCGCCGATCCAGCCGCGGAGATGATGAACTGCCGTCCCGGACCGATTCGTCGAGGTGATCCCCACGACGTGTATCCGCCGAGAGCGAACAGCGTGATCGACACCGGGGAGGCGCCGAAGGCCCTCGCCGTGAACGCGTGCCCTGACTCGTGGAGAAGGACGGCAACGAGGACCGCTCCGGTCCACGCGGCGATCTCCCATCCCGAGTACACGCCGAGTCCGAACACCGCAACGAACAGGAACGACCAGTGGATGGAGACGGGGACGCCGAAGAGGGGGAACCGGAGCACGGGTCAACGATAGGCCGGAGCGCCCGCCACCGAGGCCCAACCCGGAATCGTGTGTGTCTGCAACCACACCTGAGGTGGTTCCAAGCACAAACGATGAAGACGAGCGTCCGCCATCTCGTCGTTTGTGCTTACGACCACTCCACGGGTGGTTCTAAGCACAAACGATGGAGGGCAGCGCACGCGCGCGACGGAAGCGGCCCTTTAGGGCCGCCTCCGTTCGATCGTCTTGGTTGTCTCGGCTACTCGTCGACCACTTCTTCTTCGACTTCCACGGTCCCACCGAGCGACGCCAGCCACTCTGCCGGATCGGAAGGCAGGCCCTCGTCCACAGACTCGGGAGCTTCCTCTCCGAAGAGACCGAGCGCCGTAACGACGTTCGCATCTGGGAGCATCGGCTCGATCGACTGGTAGTGCTCCGATCCGGTCCCGGCCGGGATCAGCTTGCCGATGATGACGTTCTCCTTGAGTCCCCTCATGAAGTCCGACTTCGACTGGAGCGCCGCTTCCGTGAGCACCCTTGTGGTCTCCTGGAAGGATGCAGCCGACAGCCATGAGTCCGTCGCGAGCGACGCCTTGGTGATACCCATCAGCTCGGGCCGACCTTCAGCCGGGACTTTGCCGTCCTCAACGAGTTCTCGGTTGACCTGGAGGAACGCCTTCTGATCAACGAGTTCGTTCGGGAGATACTGCGAGTCGCCCGGATTGGCGATGCGTACCCTCCTGAGCATCTGACGCACGACCAACTCGATGTGCTTGTCGTGGATGTCGACACCCTGGGAGCGGTAGACCTCCTGGACCTGGTCCACGAGATACCGCTGGCAGGCCCTGATCCCCTGAACCTCGAGCACCTCTTTCGGGTCGAGCGGACCTTCAGTCAGCTGTGCCCCGGGCTCGATGATGTCGCCCTCCGAGACACGGGGACGCGACCGGCGAGGCAGCGCATATCGCGCTTCCTCTTCGCCGTCGACGACCACCACGTAGCGCGTGCCGGTCTCCTCGTCGGTCTCGAATTTCACGACACCGCCGATGTCGCTGAGGATCGCCTTGCCCTTCGGAGTACGAGCCTCGAATAGCTCGACCACGCGGGGCAGACCGTGCGTGATGTCCTCACCGGCGACACCGCCGGTGTGGAACGTACGCATCGTCAGCTGCGTGCCAGGCTCACCGATCGATTGAGCGGCCATGATGCCGACTGCCGTGCCGATCTCGACCATCGATCCTGTCGCCAGGTCGATACCGTATGAATCACGGCTGATTCCGTATCGGGACTCGTCGGTCAAAGGCGAACGGACACGAACCTCGGTCACTTCTTCAAGTTCCTCGAGACCGATGACAGCATCGCGATCGATGATGAAGCCCTGCTTCAGCTTCCGACCGTCCGGGAGCTCGACAAGTTTGCGGCCGTCCTTGACCGATTCGGCGAGCATCCGTCCGAACACGTGGTTCTGGAGATGACGCACCGGAGAACCATCGTCCTCGCGTGTCTTGATCACGATGCCGGCGTCCTCTGTCGGCTCGTCATGGATGATGATCTCCTGGGAGACATCCACGAGTCGACGGGTGAGATAGCCGGAGTCCGCGGTCCTCAGTGCCGTATCGGCGAGCCCCTTCCTGGCACCGTGCGTCGAGATGAAGTACTCGAGCACCGACAGGCCTTCACGGAAGTTGGACTTGATCGGCTGGGGGATGATGTCACCCTTCGGATTGGCCACGAGGCCACGCATGCCTGCGATCTGCCGCAGCTGCATGATGTTCCCGCGAGCGCCCGAACGGACCATCATGTCCATGGGGTTGAACTTCTCGGCCATGAGCGTCTCCGCCATGGCGTCCTTGACCTTGTCAGTCGCCTCGGTCCAGATCTCGATGAGCTCCTGCTGGCGCTCAGCGTCGGTGATCACACCCTTCTGGTAAAGACCTTCCATCTTCGCTGCGCGTTCTTCGAACCTCGCGATGATCTCGGCCTTCTCCGGCGGCGTCTTCACATCTTCGAGCCCGATCGTCAGACCCGCCTTCGTCGCGTACTTGAAGCCCAGTTCCTTGATGGCATCGAGTGTGTTCGCAACGATCGGCTTGTCGTAGTGACGGATGAGCTCGTCGATCAACGTCCGAACATCGGACTTGAGCACGGGAGCATTCACATACGGGAAGCCCGCAGGGAATACTTCGTTCACCAGGGCACGCCCGAGTGACGTCTCCGTCAATCCGTCCGGATCGACAGTTGTGTCCGCTATCAAGAAACCGAGCGAGCGCTTCAGAGCAGCGTGCATGTCGGGGTCACCCGCGAGCCAGCCCACACGAAGCTTGATCGGTGCGTGGAGCGAGAGGTCGCCCACCTCGTACGCCATCATCGCCTCTTCGATATCCGAGAAGGCACGTCCGGCGCCCTTCGCATCCTCGGTGATCTCCGAGAGATAGAAGAGACCGATGATCATGTCCTGGGACGGCGTCACGATCGGACGACCCGACGCCGGAGAGAGAACGTTGTTCGACGAGAGCATGAGAATCCTGGCTTCAGCCTGAGCCTCTGCAGAGAGCGGAAGGTGAACCGCCATCTGGTCGCCATCGAAGTCTGCGTTGAACGCCTCACATACGAGCGGGTGCAATCGGATCGCCTTGCCCTCGACGAGAACCGGCTCGAACGCCTGGATCCCGAGACGGTGAAGCGTCGGTGCCCGGTTCAGGAGAACAGGGTGCTCTTCGATCACGTCGGCGAGCACGTTCCAGACCTGGTACCGCCTGCGTTCGACCATACGCTTGGCCGCTTTGATGTTCTGAGCCTCACCGATATCGACGAGACGCTTCATCACGAACGGCTTGAAGAGTTCGAGTGCCATGATCTTCGGCAGACCGCACTGGTGGAGCTTCAACTCCGGGCCAACGATGATGACCGAACGGCCCGAGTAGTCGACGCGCTTGCCGAGCAGGTTCTGACGGAACCGACCCTGCTTCCCCTTCAACATGTCGGAGAGCGACTTCAGGGGACGATTGCCCGGACCCGTAACGGCACGACCGCGCCGGCCGTTGTCGAACAGGGCGTCCACAGCTTCCTGGAGCATCCGCTTCTCGTTGTTGACGATGATCTCGGGGGCGCCGAGATCGATCAATCGCTTCAAACGGTTGTTCCGGTTGATAACACGGCGATACAGATCGTTGAGATCGGAGGTCGCGAAACGGCCACCATCGAGCTGGACCATCGGGCGAAGGTCCGGTGGGATCACCGGAACGACGTCGAGGATCATGCTCTTCGGATCGTTGGTTCCCTCGGCGAACGGCTTGACGACCTTCATGCGCTTCATCGCACGTTGACGGCGCTGTTGGGACCTGGCTTCGAGGTCCTCAAAGAGCCGATCCATCTCCGCCTCGAAGTCGAGACGACCGATGAGATCCTTGACCGATTCTGCTCCCATGCCGCCGACGTAGTAGTCGCCGTAGCGGTCGACGATCTCGCGCCAGAGCTGCTCGGACTCGATCAGCTGCTTGGGTTTCATCGTCTTGAACGTGTCGAAGGCCTCCTGGAGGAGTTCCGCTTCAACACTCGCCCGCTCGTCACGATCCTTGATCTCGCGCTCGACTTCGCGTCGGCGAGCGTTGATCTCCTGGGTCTTGGCGCCGGCTTCCTCCATCTGAGTGAGCTCCTGCTCGAGCCGAATCAGACGGGCTTCTTTCCACTCGGCTGCCTCTTCTGCGATGATCTCGAGCTCATGACGGGTAGCGTCTTCGAGCTCCGGCAGATCGTCATGACGCTTCTCTTCATCAACATGCGTGATGAGGTAGGCGGCGAAGTAGATGACCTTCTCGAGCTCCTTCGGCGACATGTCGAGGAGGTAGCCGAGACGGCTCGGAACACCCTTGAAGTACCAGATGTGGGTCACAGGAGCGGCAAGTTGGATGTGCCCCATGCGCTCGCGGCGCACCTTCGAACGGGTCACTTCGACCCCGCAGCGCTCGCAGACGATGCCGCGGAAACGGACACGCTTGTACTTACCGCAGTAGCACTCCCAATCCCTGGTCGGCCCGAAGATGCGCTCGTCGAAGAGGCCTTCCTTCTCGGGCTTGAGGGTCCGGTAGTTGATCGTTTCGGGCTTCTTCACCTCGCCGAAGGACCAGGCGCGGATCTGATCCGACGCCGCAAGGCTGATTTTCAGTTCATCGAACAGTTGTGTCACCAGTTGCTCCCGTCAGACTCAAATGTTGACTTCGAGTTCGGCCTTCTCGGGCCGTGAAATGTCGATCCCGAGGGATGCCGCCGTGCGGAACATGTCCTCTTCGATCTCCTTGAATTCGACTTCCTCACCGGCCGAGAGCATCTCGACATTGAGGCACAAGCTCTGCATCTCCTTGACGAGCACCTTGAAGGACTCGGGGATGCCGGGCTCAGGGATGTTCTCGCCCTTGACGATCGCTTCGTAGACCTTCACACGGCCCCGGACGTCGTCGGACTTGATCGTCAAAACTTCCTGGAGTGCGTAGGCGGCGCCGTATGCCTCGAGCGCCCAGACTTCCATCTCTCCGAATCGCTGCCCACCGAACTGGGCTTTACCGCCCAACGGCTGTTGGGTGATCATCGAGTACGGGCCGGTCGACCGGGCATGGATCTTGTCATCCACGAGGTGGACCAGTTTCAAGATGTACATGTACCCGACGGTGATCAGCGAGTCGAACGGTTCACCGGAGCGGCCGTCGAACAGCTTCGCCTTGCCGACGCCGTTGACCAGAACGTCTCCGTCGCGGTTCGGAAGCGTGTTGTCGAGGATCTTGAGAATCTCATCTTCGTGTGCACCGTCGAAGACCGGCGTCGCCGTCTTCGTCCACGGTTTGGCACCCTTGGCTGCCGGGCTCTCCAGGTCGTCGAACGCGTTCCATCCGCTAGATGCCGCCCATCCGAGATGGGTCTCGAGGACCTGGCCGAGGTTCATGCGGGACGGAACACCGAGCGGTGACAGGATGATGTCGACCGGTGTG
>JAOZMA010000077.1:0-5601 GCA_029934555.1 Acidimicrobiia bacterium
AGCGACGCACCGAATCGATGTACGAGAGCCGGACTTGCCCTCGGTCTCGTAATTATCCTGTCCGCCGCCGCAGCGTCCTGCAGTCCGCCGATGGCGGATCCGGCTCCACCGCCGGAGAGCACCGCCCCCGCGCCCACAACTACCACGACAACGTCCGCGGTCGAATGGACGAGCGCTACCGACGTGGGGTTGCCGTGGTGGAACGATCGTGTGTTCTATGAAGTGTTCGTCCGGTCGTTTGCCGACTCTGACGGTGACGGCATCGGCGACCTGGCGGGTCTCACCGAACGGCTCGACTATCTCAATGACGGAGATCCTTCGACGACGACCGACCTGGGCGTCACCGGCATCTGGCTCATGCCGATCTTCGAGTCGCCGAGCTACCACGGGTACGACGTCGTTGACTACCGGGCGATCGAATCTGACTACGGATCCGTTGAAGACCTGGAGGCATTGCTCGACGCGGCTCACGACCGGGGCATCGCGGTCATCATCGACCTCGTCATCAACCACTCGTCGGTCCGACACCCGTGGTTCGTTGAATCCCAAAATCACGAGTCGCCTCGAGCCGACTGGTACATATGGGAGACCGATGATCCGGGATGGCCCGGACCATGGGGCCAGGAGGTCTGGCACCCGGACGCAGAGGAGTACTACTACGGGATCTTCTGGGAGGGCATGCCCGACCTGAACCTCGCGAACGAAGACGTGACGGAAGAGATGCTCGACATCGCACGGTTCTGGCTCGATGAGGTGGGTGTTGACGGCTACCGACTCGATGCGGCCCGCCACCTGATCGAGGACGGGCCGATCCAGACCGACACGCCGCAGACCCACGCCTGGCTCGCCGACTTCCGGACAGAGATGCACACCCTGGCTTCCGATGCCCTGATCCTCGGCGAGGTGTGGAGTGATACGGAGACCATCAGCTCGTATCTCCCCGATTCGCTGGATCTCGCATTCGAGTTCGCTCTCTCCGAGGCCTTCCTCGACGCGATGACCAGATGGGAAGCGGAGCCGCTCGTCGTGGCACAAGAAGCGGTACTCGCCGCGTACCCCGAAGGGCAGTTCGCACCATTCCTCACGAACCACGACATGGACCGGATCATGAGTCAGCTCGGGGGAACACCCGAGCGGGCCCGCCTCGCTGCGATCTGGCTCCTCACTGCCCCCGGCGCTCCGTTTGTCTACTACGGAGAGGAGATCGGGATGGAGGGGGAGAAACCGGACGAGGGCATCAGGACGCCCATGGCCTGGACGGGGGAGCCACCGTCGGTCGGGTTCTCCGACGCCATCCCGTGGCAGGCTCCCGACCTGTCGTTCGGGGACGCGAACGTCGCCGACCAGACCAACGACCCGGGATCGCTCCTGTCTCTCTACCGGGATCTCATTCACTTCCGCAACGAGAGTCCTGCGCTCCGATTCGGAGAGACGACCCTGCTCGACACCGGACATCCATCCGTCTACGCCGTGCTTCGTGTCGAAGAATCTGAGAGCGTGTTGACGATCCTGAACCTTTCCGGCCGCCCGGTGAGCGAGTACAGCATCGACTTGTCATCGTTCCCCTCGACCGATGGGACGGCTACGACGCTCATCGTTGGTGCCGACTCCCGTGAACCGTCCGTCGGGCAGTCGTATCGACCGATTCCGACCCTGGAACCATTCGACGCCCTGGTGATTCAGCTACGCGTCCAAGGATGAAGGCCGTTTGCCCCTACCCCTGGCGAGCGTGGGCGGCTTAACTGCGCCCTCTCCGAGATCGGCGGATTCAGTGTTTGTCCAGTACTACGGCGAAGTGGCGCGGCCGTACGAGCGCGTCGTTTCCCGCTGTCCGTTGGTCCTGGCTCAACTCGAAGGGTGGGCACAGGCGTCGTACCGCGATGGCGAAGCGATCCGGGCGAAGGTAGGGCCACGCGGAGAGACCTCACTCGTTGCCAAGGCCGTTCGCCTGCGCGTGGGCAAGGTCGTCGAGTCGTCAGATGCTCGACGGGTTCCCCTCACATGGGAGGCCACCGGAACACCCGGCCTCTTTCCGAAGATGGACGGCGAACTTGTCATCGCCCGGGTCGGCGATGATCTCACCCAGGTCAAGATCCAGGGCCAGTACGCACCACCGCTCGGAGGCTTCGGTCGCCTGATCGACCAGGCGTTCCTCCACCGCGTCGCCGAAGCCACGACGAAAGAACTGGTAGACCGAATCGTCGATGAGTTGGGCGCCGAGGGATCGTAGTCCGTACCGGCTGCGGCGGAGTATCGAGTACTGGGTCCTGAGTAGTGAGTAGCCAGAATCCTGCCCATAGCTCAAAGCTGGTAGCTGGCTGCTAGCGGCTACCCCTCACTCAAGTCCGGCAACGTCCCCTTTTCATTGTGTTCGAAGATGAGGGCCGTCTCGATGTGATCAACCTCGCGCATCGTCGTGAAACCACTGACGGCGAGTTGACGGAGGTGATCAGCATCACGAACGACGACCCGGATGAGAAAGTCATTCGGGCCCGTCACGTGGGACAGGCTGATGACCTCCGGCAGAGCCTGTGCGTGGAGTTCGAACGCCTGGACCTCTTCCGCCGAGTGGCGTCGGAGACGGATGGCGATCATGGCTTGGAGACCGATCCCCATGACCCGTGGATCGACGGCGGCGTGGAAGCCGGAGAACACGCCGAGCATCTCCAGTCGCCGCATACGTTCCGAGCACGTCGACGGGGCGATACCCGCGCCGGCGGCCAGCTCCTTGTTGGAGAGCCGTGCATTGTGCTGCAGGAGGCCGATGATTGCGCGATCTGTTCGGTCGAGCTGTGGAATGTCGGCCATTCGGCGAATCCTCTTCGGATCGGGTAGCGAGTTCTAGCACGATACACCATAATGCAGTCATTGACAGGGCGTCTGTACGGGTATTCACCCGAATGGACGTATATCGCACGGAAGGAATCACAGTGCGGGACGAGTACGACGACACCATCGCGGGGAAGAAGCTCTCACCCGAGAGCCTGATGATGAGCTACGGCTACCGGCCCGAATGGTCGGAGGGAGCGATCAAGAGCCCCATCTTCCAGACATCGACCTTCGTGTTCAAGACGGCTGCCGAGGGGAAACGTTTCTTCGCCCTCGCCGAAGGTGCTGCTGAAGCGGACGATGGTGAGAAGCTCGGACTCATCTACAGCCGGCTGAACAACCCGGACCTCGAGATCCTCGAGAATCGGCTCAGGCTGTGGGACGGTGCGGAACGTGGCCTCGTGTTTGCGTCGGGGATGGCTGCGATCACGACCGCGATGCTCGCCTATCTCCGTCCCGGTGACGTGTTGCTGCATACCGCTCCCATCTACGGCGGGACCGATCACTTCGTTCACGGCATCCTGCCCGAGTTCGGCGTCCACACGGTCAAGTGGGAGCCCGACATGTCCGAGGCAGACATCGACGCGGCCCTCAACGCGGTTCTCGATGGACGGCGCCTTGGAGCCGTCCTGATGGAGACACCCGCGAATCCGACGAACGATCTCTTCAGCATTGCCATGGCCCGACGTATCGCCGATCGATACAGCGACAGTGACCGCCGCGTCCCGGTGGCCGTCGACAACACGTTCCTCGGGCCACTCTGGCAACACCCGCTCCAGCACGGTGCGGATCTCGTGATCTACTCGGCCACGAAGTACATCGGCGGCCACTCCGATCTGATCGCGGGCGTTGTCCTCGGCAGCGAAGAGATGATGAGCCCCGTCGTTGGCATGCGGACGATTCTCGGGAGCATGGCCACGCCGTACACATCCTGGTTGATGATGCGGAGCTTGGAGACGCTGAATCTCAGGATGCGGAGAGAGACCGATAGTGCGCGGAAGATTGCAGCGTTCCTCGTGGCCCACCCCAAAGTGGTCGACGTCAGCTACCTCGGACTGCTCGAAGATGGCGACCCCGGATACGAGATCTACAAGGAGCAGACCGAGGGGCCGGGAGCGATGATCACGTTCTGGATCGACGGCGATGAGGAAGAGGCGTTCCAATTCATCGACTCGTTGAGCCTCATTCACCTCGCCGTCAGTCTCGGAAGCACGGAGACACTCGTTGAACACCCGGCGACGATGACCCACGCCGGTCTCGATCCCGACGAGAAGAAGAAGCTCCGGGTCAACGGTGCGCTCGTCCGACTCTCAATCGGCGTAGAGAACCCCGATGACCTGATCCACGACATCTCGACAGCGCTCGACGCGGTTTAGCGAAAGGACGACGACGATGCCACGAAGCTGGGCAGAGCCCTGGAAGATCAAGATGGTCGAACCTCTCACAATGACCACCAGCGAGGAACGCGAACGCGCGATCCAGAGTGCCGGGTTCAACACCTTCCTGCTCAAGTCCGACGACGTGTACATCGATCTGCTGACCGACTCGGGCACGTCGGCGATGTCGGATCGTCAGTGGTCGGCGATGATGGTTGGCGATGAGTCGTACGCGGGTGCTACGAGCTTCTACAAGCTGGTCGACGCCGTTCACGACGTCTATGGATACGAGGAGCTGATCCCGACCCACCAGGGGCGTGGCGCCGAGCACTTGCTGAGCCAGATCCTCATCACACCGGGTGACGTGATACCCGGCAACATGTATTTCACGACGACCCGATTCCACCAGGAATACGCGGGCGGAATCTTCGTGGATGTCATCATCGACGAGGCGCACGACCCGCAGAGCGAGTTCCCGTTCAAGGGCAACATCGACATGGACAAGCTCCGTGCGGTGGTCGACGAATACGGCGCCGATCGGGTTCCGTACGTGTCGTTCGAGACGAACGTGAACATGGCGGGTGGCCAGCCGGCTTCGATGGCGAACATCCGGGAGGTCTACGAGTACTGCAAGGCCAACGACATCTATGTGATGCTCGACGCGACCCGTGCGCTCGAGAACGCCTACTTCATCCAGCAGCGAGAAGACGGCTATGCGGACCGGACGATCGCCGAGATCGTGCGCGAGATCGCTTCGTACTCTGACGGTGCGACGGTGTCGTCCAAGAAGGACAACCTCGTCAATATCGGTGGATTCCTCGCTCTCCGCGATCCAGAACTCGCACGCCAGGCGCGGGCGCTCCTCGTTGCGTTCGAGGGTCTCCATACCTACGGCGGCATGTCGGGGCGTGACATGGAAGCCCTTGCCGAAGGGATCCGCGAGATGGTTGCGACCGATGACCATGTGCGAGCACGCGTCGGCCAGGTCGAGTACCTGGGTGAGAAGCTCACCGATGCAGGGATTCCTCTGATCCGTCCGATCGGCGGCCACGGGGTCTTCTTGAACGCAAGCGAGATCCTTGATCACCTGCCACAAGATGAGTTCCCGGCCCAGGCCCTCGCTGCGGCGCTATACCGTGATTCGGGTGTGCGCGGCATGGAACGAGGCAACGTCTCTGCCGGGCGTGATCCGGAGACCGGCGAGAATCGGCATCCGAAGCTCGAACTGGTCCGCCTTACGATCCCGCGCCGCGTCTACACGCAGTCGCACATGGACGTAACGGCCGAGTCGGTGATCGACGTGTACAAGAACCGTCACAACGTACGCGGCCTCCGGTTCACGTACGAACCCGAATCTCTGAGGTTCTTCCAAGCGAGGTTCGAAGAGATCTGAGCA
>JAOZMA010000077.1:5701-8950 GCA_029934555.1 Acidimicrobiia bacterium
CCCGCGACAACGCCGACGATCCCGACGACGTTCACGAAGTGGCGGTTCCAGCGGTTCTCGAGTTTCGACGCGATGCCTGAGAAGAAGAGCACTGTGGCGAATAACACGGCGGTCAGCACGTAGTTGTCGCCGTTCTGATTGGCGGTACGCGCGTCAACGGCAGCCTGGTCGGCAACCTCCACGAGACGCTCTGCCTCAGCAAACTCGGCAATGTGATATTCACTCATGTCGAACGGAGTTGGGGGAGCATCAGGGTTTCCGGTGGGATCGGTTGCCAGCCATGCATCCATCGCGGGACGGAACTCCGGACGGAATCGGGCGTAGAGGAATCCAGAGACCGTGCCGGGCGTTGGCGTGAACCCCGTACTGTCGAGAGGCTCTATCAGGCCCAGTCTCAGTTCGTCGGCATATGCGGCGATGAAGTCCGTGTACATCGACACATCGATCTGGGCGAGTTGTCCACCCCGGGTATCGGCACGGGTGGATTCCGTTCTCGATGCCCCGGCTATCGAGAACTGGATCGATTGCTCGCCGCCCCATTTCCCGGCCTGGAACGCGGCCCAGGCGGTGAGAACGACAGCGACGGCGAGGACGATTGAAGCGATCGACTCGATCTTGCTGTTGATGTCGTACTTCTGTGAGAAGGATTCGTTCTTGTCTTCAGTCATGGCAGGGGAGCGTAGCCGAACGAAGCGTCCTGAGATCAAGCGTGAACGGTATCGACGATGTGGCGCTCGAGCATCGACCACGTGGTGGGGTGGGCCAACTCGTCGCGCATCGACCGAAGAGTCGCGAGAAAGGAGGGGATCGCAGCTTCGACCGACATCGGATTGCCGCGGGTCAGCTCGAGGACCCGCTGATCTGGTCGAAGGACAAGGACGTCGGTATCCGGCCACTCCCTCTCGAGGAGATCGATCTCTGCTGCCAATGCGGTCCGGCCGGCGCGATCGAGAATCTCCTCATAGAACCGACCGCCGCGACGCGTTCCGGTTGCTGCCATCGGCGCCACGACGATGACGAGGTCCAGCGGTTCAGGGTTCGCCAGTAGTAGATCGACGCTGGTGCCGGAGCTCACTCCACCGTCGACGTAGTCGCGACCATCGATGGTCACCGGTTCGAAGACGAACGGGACGGCGCTTGAAGCGGCAACGGCGAGCTTGAGCGGGACGACGGGGGCCGCTTCTGTACCGAAAGGTACGCGGGTGCGGGTCTCCAGGTCGTGAGCGACGAGGACCGTTGGACGGTCGGGCCATCCGTCGGCAAGATCTCCAAGACTGTTCTCGACCCAACCCACCATGGCGTCCGTCGAGTAGACGCCGGGGCTGCCTAGTGCAACACCAAGGCCGGGGCGGGTGATGCTCGGGACGATGCCTCTGCGGACCCAGCGAACGAGTCCACGGGGCTTGATCCGACGGTACAGATTGTTCGAAAGCCAGTCGACGACCTCATCGTCCTGTCGGGAGTTACCGACCATGGTGTCGAGGTTCAGCGCACCTCCGCGAACCATCGCAGCGATGAAGGATCCGGCCGAGGTTCCGATGATCACGTCGGCGTCCACCGGATCCCAACCGGTCGCCATCTGCAGCGCGAAAAGCGTGCCGAAATGGTACGACGCGCCTGTGATGCCACCACCACCGAGAACCAGTCCTACCGAACTCATGGGCAGAGGATACGACGTGCCGTGGGCAGTTCAATCGACTGAATCACCACGGCCGTACCGACACGTGCATCTGGCCTACGTCAACAGGGCGAGACCGACAGCCCTTATCCGAAGGGTTGTCCGCACGCCGGGCAGTTCGGGTCTTCCTCGCGGGTCTGTGCCAGACACCACGGGCATGGGAGGTCGGTCAATGCTTCTTCCGTTCCGGAGACCGGCAGGATCTCCGTGACGCTTGCCGACATCACCGGTCGGGACGTTGTTCCGACGGCAACAAAAGCAACAGCAATGAACACCGACGCGATTGCAATCTCCAACATCTGAATCTCCTGGCTCCTACGACCAACAGATCATAAGAGGAGAGCGCGAAATCTCCCGGTATTTCCGGCTGTGAAGACGTCGCTCGCTCAGGACGCAGCGACCTCGAGGACGCGCAGGATCTCGGCGACGGTATCCGAGTACGAGTCGGCGCCCGCATCCGACATGCGTTGCTCGGCTTCGAAGATGAGGAGCATGGCGGCGTGGTAGATGATCCAGCGACTCATCTCGATAGGGTCGAGCACTTCCCCGTAGCCATCCTGGAGAGCTGCTGCTGACTCTGAACCGGAGCGGGCACGGAGGAGCCACGCTGCCTTCGAGAGGTCCCACTCAGGCGGTGCGAGAGTCGCCCACTCCCAGTCGACGAGGGTCACGCCACCGGATTCGTCGAGCACAAAGTGCTCCGGGGTCGGGTCGGTGTGAGCGGCACGGGGCTCGGACGCTCTCGGCGGCGTGACGGCAGCCATGGCATCGTAGAGGTCGGAATCGATACCGACCCGTCTCCGGTACCGGGCGAGGCGGCGAATGGTGGAGGCAAAGTCCACCTGAATCCACTCGTTGTCGATGCCACGGGTCAGATTCGTGAGAGCGCTCGGATCGGATTCGTGAACCGAACGAAGGACCGCTCCCGCCTTCCTGGCGGCTTCGGAGTTGCCGGGGAGTGACGCAAGGCTCCATTGGCCCGGGTCCTCGAAGAGCGCCCAGGCTGGTTCCTCGTCACTGCTTCCATCGAGTCGGACCGGGATGCACTCGAGATCCCCTAGAGCTGTGATCGCATGGGACTCGCGGCGCTCCCGCGCTGGTGTGCCGTATACCTTGAGGAGCACAGTCGTGCCGTCCCGCCAGATGCGATAGTGGGAGTTCTTGGCGAGAGACTTCGTCGGGCGCGTGAGATCTTGGAATCGATCCCCAGCAGCGATACGCTCCGCGAGTGCGTAGGCGTCCATCGTCTCTCCCTCTGTGGTCTTCGCCCATTGTCGCATGGGTGGCATGAGATTGTGAAGGATGTAGCCTTGGCGGCCCCGAAATCAGCGAGTGTTCTTCATGTCAATCCAACTCACCCTTCCCGACGGTTCTGTTCGGTCCTATGAGGATGGTGCCACCGGTCTCGATGTGGCTACGTCCATCGGCGCCGGTCTTGCACGTGCTGCAGTGGCCGTCACCCTGGACGGTGAGACGATCGATCTGAACCGACCGATCGATCATGACGGTGCGCTGTCGATCGTCACGGAGAACACCGAGGAGGGTCGACACGTTCTGCGTCACTCGGCTGC
>JAOZMA010000078.1 GCA_029934555.1 Acidimicrobiia bacterium
CCAACCGTACAAGGGTCTCAGCCGGATCTGCTGCGACAATGAGTGCCTCGCCGACAAGGACGGCGTCGTATCCCGCGTTCCTCATGCGCTCGGCGTCCTCCGATTCATGGATCCCGCTCTCAGCAATCGATGTGACCCCCGGCTGTGAGATCAGGTCGACGACGTTCTCTGCGACCGTGAGATCCGTTTCGAACGTCGTGAGGTCCCGGTTGTTGATGCCGATCAGCGTTGCCCCCGCCTCGAGTGCGATCTCTGCTTCCACTCGGTCATGTGCCTCGACGAGCGCCTCGATGCCGGCGTCGGTGGCCGCGTCCATCATCATCCCCAGGTTCTCACGTCCGAGCACCGCGACGATGAGCAGTACCGCATCGGCTCCGAAAGCTCTCGCCTCCCACACTTGGGCAGGCTGCAATAAGAAGTCCTTCCTCAGCACCGGAATCGAGACCGCATCTCTCACATCTGCGAGATCGTCGAGCGAGCCATCGAAGTGCCGTGGTTCGGTGAGCACGCTGATGGCGCTGGCTCCAGCGCGCTCGTAGATCCGTGCCTGGGAGACGGCATCGAGCCCGGCGGCAAGCACGCCGCGAGAGGGGGACCGGCGTTTCACCTCGGCGATGATTGACAGACCACTGCCTCCGAGAGCAGTCGAAAACGGTTGCACCGGGGGAAGGGACGACGAGGCTCTGCGGTACATGGGGCCACATCCCATGAGATCGTCGGCGCGAGTTCTGGCATCGGTGAGAATCTGATCGAGCATGGCGGGAGTCTACGACCCCTGCCGCTCGCGCAGGTAGTCGATGAGACTGTCGACCTGTTCCCCGGTGAGACGGTTGGCGAACGCCGGCATCGCTCCCGGACCGACGCTGATCACGCCGGCGATCTGGCCGTCGGAGAGGGAAGCCGCGTTCGACCCAGCACCAAGCGGCGGACCCACCCCGCCGGCAAGGTCACTCCCGTGACAATGGGCGCAGGTCGTTCCGAAGAGATCTTCCCCGTACTTCCCCTCGGACGACTCACCGCAACCGGCCAGGACGACTGTCATGAGCATGATGGCTACGAGGACGACACGCATCGCATGAGTATGCCCATCCGTTCCGACTACGTTGGGATCTGGACCGAGAACCTCGTGCCGGCCCCCGGTGTGCTGTCAACAACGACGGTTCCGCCCATGGCTTCGACGATCCCCCGAACGATGGCCAGACCGAGACCACTCCCCTCCGGGCGGATGGGTCGGTAATGCTGTGCGACGAACAGCCGGTCGAAGACACGGTCGATGTCTTCGGGGTCGATGCCCGGTCCGGCATCCGAGACCGAGAACCGGACGATCTCCCCCTCGGAGCCGACGGACACTTCCACGCTCCCGTGTTCGGGTGTGTAACGCATGGCGTTCTCGATCAGGTTGCTACAGATCTGTCCGAACCGGTCCGGGTCAATGGTCGCGGTTGCGTGATCGGTGACTTCGAGGGCGATCTCGATCCCGAGCGAGTCTGCCCGAACGTCATAGGTCTCGACGATCCCGGCCACATATGCGCCGACGTCGACCTCCTCGGGTTGCAGCGTGAACTCCTGAGCCTCGAGACGGGCGAGGAGCATGATGTCCTCGACGAGACGCGAGAGTCGGTCCGTCGACGCGTGGAGGACTTCAGCTGCGCGGCAGGCCTCGTCCACGCTCACCAATCCGTCGTCGAGCGCCTCGGCGTATCCCCGGATCGTCGTCAGTGGAGTTCTCAGGTCGTGTCCGATGCTCAAGAGGAACTCGCGCTCTCGGAGTCGTGTTGACTCCAGCTCTTCGGCCATGTCGTTGAACGCCACAGAGGCCGCCGTGATCTCGTCGTCGCCTTCGATCGGGGCACGCGCGGTGAGATCTCCCTCAGCTATGCGTCGTGATGCCGATTCAAGTCCAGAGAGTCGGCGCCCTATCCATCCCGCCATCGACACGCCGAGGGCCGCCACAAGCACCACGCCCACAGCAATGGTGAAGAGCAGTGCCCGGTTGAATTCCCGGATCGGCAGGAGTGGAGCCGTCCGGCCGATGGCGATCACGATCTCGCTGTTCGCAAGCGGGATCCGCTGCACAGTGGCGAACGTCTCGGTCCCGTCGATCTCGACGCTCAGCACCTCGCGCTCCGACAGGTCGGGAGGAAGCGAATCCATCAGATCCTGGTGAAGGGAGAGCGGGAATGACCGCCCCCCGACAAGCAGGGCGCCTTCGACCATGTCATGTCCCCCGACGATCCTCGCACGTTCCAGAGTCCTTGCAGCCTCCACCCGGACCCTCCGGAGCTGCGTCTCGATACGGGCACCGGGGGCGATCTCGATATCTTCCAACTCGGCTTCGATAAGGACACCCGTGGCTTCGGCCTGTCTGAAGAGCTCTTCTTGGGCCTGCTCCCGGACTGCCCTCCCGACGTAGGCGAAGACAGCCAGACCTACGACGACCATCACCATCGCGATCACCACGGTTCCGATAGCGATGCGACGGGTCATCGCCGGATCCGTTTCATTCGTCGATCCGGTAACCGACGCCCCACACCGTCTCGATGGGGAGGCCGTCGAGTTTCTTCCTCAGTTGTCGGACGTGAACATCGATGGTGCGCGTCTCCCCGAAGTAGTCGTATCCCCAGACCGCTTCGAGGATCTGGGCCCGCGAAAGCACGAGTCCGGCGTGGTCGGCGAGATACCAGAGCAGGTCGAACTCCCGTGCCGTGGGACGGACGACGACCCCGTTCGGGCCGGTGACCTCGCGGCGTCCGCCATCGACCAAGAAACCGGCCACTTCGATGACCGAGCGCTCGACGGGTGCTTCCTCGCTCCTCCGGAGGACAGCCTTCGTTCGAGCCACGAGCTCGCGAACCGAGAACGGCTTCGTGACGTAGTCGTCGGCGCCGATCTCCAATCCGACGATCGTGTCGATCTCCGTATCCCTGGCAGTCAGCATGATGACGGGGACATCCGAAGTAGCCCTGATCCTGCGGCAGACCTCGAATCCGTCGATCCCGGGCAGTCCAACATCGAGGAGCACGGCTCTCGCTTCGCGATCGCGAAGCTGTTCGAGACCCGACTCACCGCTCAGCGCATGGACGAACCGGAACCCTTCTCGTTCGAATGCCATACGGAGGAGTTCGGCGATCTCCGCCTCGTCCTCTATGAGCAGCACCGTTCCGCCGTTGGTCACGTCTTCCTCGCTCGAGCTGCTTCCGAGGATCGCATGCTTCTGTTCGAGAACGGTAAGGATTCGGTGAGATCCGTCTTGCTCATCGAAGGTGGGGAGCTGCGGCGATGGCCGCTAGCACGGCCGCTGCCTTGCTCACACACTCCCGATACTCGGAGGCGGGGACGCTGTCGGCGACCACTCCTGCACCGGCTTGCACCCACGCGCGATCCCCATCAGAGATCATCGTGCGGAGTCCGATCGCCGTATCGAGATTGCCGGCGAAGTCGATGTACCCGACCGCACCGGCGTATGGACCTCGCGCCGTCGGCTCGAGACCGTCGATGATCTCCATCGCCCGGATCTTCGGTGCCCCGGTGACCGTGCCGTGAGGAAATGTGGCACGCAAGACATCAACCGGACCAAGTCCATCACGCACGACGCCGGAGACTCCAGAAACGATGTGCATCACGTGCGAGTAACGCTCGATGACCATGAGGTCGTCGACAGTGACGGTGCCGAACTCGCAGACCCTTCCAAGATCGTTCCGTGCAAGATCGATCAACATCACGTGCTCGGCACGTTCCTTCGGATCGGCGAGCAGCTCTTCTTCGAGGGCTAGATCAGCCTCTGGACTCGCACCGCGCGGCCGGGTTCCGGCGATGGGCCGGCTGTACGCAACTCCGTCCCGCACCCTGGTCATCAGTTCAGGCGACGACCCAGCGATAGACACGGAGCCGTGTCGGACGAAGTACATGAACGGCGATGGGTTCACGAGCCGAAGCGCCCGGTAGACGGCGAAGGCGTTCCCGTCGAACTCCACTTCGAAGCGGACCGACGGGACGATCTGGAAGGCATCCCCGGCATTGATGTGTTCGATCGCCGCCCCGACCGAGGCTTCGTACTCTTCCCGGCTCGTGTTCGCCTCTGATGCGGCGATCTCGTTGAACAGCGGGCGCGTTCCGAGCGCTCGAGCGGCCACCCGGGACAACCGTTCGACATCGTGTTCTATCGCCGCGACTGCCTGGTCATAGGCTTCGGCGGGTTCGTCGCCGATCACGACGTTGCGGATGATCAGGATCGTGTCTCTGAGCCGGTCGATCGCTGCGAGTCCACCGCCAACGTGCCACACCATCTCGGGGAGTCCTCGATCGTTCGGCGGAGCCTCGGGCAGGTTCTCGATGTACCGAACGACGTCGTACGCGAGATAGCCCACGAAGCCGCCGTGGAGCGGAGGCGTCTCACCGGGAAAACCACAGTCCGTGCCGTTGGGTGTGCGGTATCTGGCAAGGAGAGACTCAAGCACCTCGAGGGGATCTCCATCCGGAAGATCGATGTCGGCACCGATCGCCTCGGTCGTGCCGTCTCTGGAGATCAGCGTGAACACGGGATCCCATCCCACGAACGACCAGCGTCCCCACCGCTCCCCGCCCTCAACCGATTCGAGCAGAAAGCCGTCGTCATCACCGACGAGCGCTTCGAATACCGACACCGGCGTCTCACGGTCGCCGAGCACCTCGGTCGCCAGCGGAACAACTGAGTATCGCTCCGCGAGTTCGAGGAACCGTTCCTTCGTCAGCGAGATCTGCATGTGTCCACGTTAGGACCGTTCCATCGTCCAGCCACACCGACGCTACCGCCGTGAGGATCAGGAAGCGGAGAAGCGGTCGAGACCCATCCACTCCAGCATGTCCGAGAAGTACCCGGAGAGGTTCGCGATCCTGCCGGTGACCATCAGCAAGCCGAACACGGCGAGGGAGAGGCCCGAGACGACGGTGATCACGGTGAAGTGACGCTTCACCCAGTCGAAGGCCGAGAACGCCTTCACAAGCAACAGGGAGGTCAGGAGGAACGGGATTCCGAGGCCCAACGAGTAGAAGAACAGGACAAGCATCCCCTGGCCGACCGTCTCCGACGTCGAACCGAGAAGCAGGGCCGAAGCCAGGAACGGCCCGATGCATGGCGTCCAACCGAAGGCGAATGCAGCGCCCATGATCGGCGGACCGAAGTAACCGAATCTCCCGGCGCCGTGTGAGTCGACCCTCCGCTCCCTCATCACCGGGAGAAGCCACGATGGAGTCCACACCGCCGTGATCGCTATGAAGAGACCCATTACCACGATGACCCAACCGGCGATGACGGTGAACGCCGGATTGGCGAGCCACGACGAGATCGACGTTGCCGTCGCTCCCAGACCGACGAAGACCGCGGTGAACCCGAGCACGAACAGACCGGTCATCCCTACGACGCGCCGCATCGACACGTCCCCCTCGGCGAGCTCCTGCATCGAGTAGCCCGACATCAGCGAGATGTACCCCGGTAGCAGCGGGAGCACACACGGCGACAGGAATGACGCAGCGCCTGCGAGAACCGCTGCAACAAGATTGACTTCGGTCAAAGGAACCTCCGGACGACCACCGTGGACGAGAACGGTAACGGCCCTCGAATTGTTCCCGGTCGGAATTCGGCAACTCCGGCGGTAGGCTCTCCACGTCCCCCCGATCCCCACCCTTCACCAATGTCGCTCCCACACTTCCTGACTCCGACGAAACCCTTCTCGCCGACCGATCGCAGGATCGTCTTCCTGCTCGGAATCGTCGCCTTCGTCGCGGGCTATGGCGGAGCGCAGATGTCTCACACCCTCCCGTACGCTCGTCTCTCGCTCGACATGACCGAAGGGAACATGAGCATGATCTTCGCGATCGTGCGCGCCGTGTCACTGCTTGCCGTGGGGTTCTCGATCGTTGCGGACCGTCAGGGCCGCAAGGATCCCCTGATCGCAGCGTTCGGTCTCCTCGCCCTCGGAAGCCTCCTCACGGCGTTCGTGCCGACCACGGTCGTGTACGTCGCATCCCAGTCCATCGTTCGAATCGCGGTCATCGCCGTCGCCGCTCTCGGCATGGTCCTTCTCGCCGAAGAGCTCTCGCCGGGGATTCGTGCATACGGGATGGGCCTCTACGGACTCGCCGGTTCGCTGGGTGTCGGCACGGGTCTGCTCCTGTTGCCGATCGCTGAGGGCGCTGATACGGGATGGCGCATCCTGTTCGCACTCACCGGCCTCGGTCTGCTCGCGATCCCGATGCTGATCCGGTACCTTCCCGAGAGCAAGGCTTACAAGCCGGGCCGCCCCATCTCGTTCATCGGAGCGCTCAAGATGGGCCTCGGCAAACACTTCTGGCCGCTCGCCGGCGTGTCCTTTTTCGTCTCGGCGTTCTCCGCGCCCGCATTCGACTTCGTGCTCGAGCGTCTGATCAACGATCTCTCTTGGGATGCGAGCGCTGCCAGGTTCCTCCTCATCGCCGCCAGCGGGCTTGGAGCGATCGGCCTTCTCGTCGGCGGTCACATGGCCGACAGCAAAGGTCGCCGTCCGACGGCCGCTATCGCAATCGCCTTGGGACTCGTCGGCGGCCTCGGCTTCTACCTTCTCGACTCCGGATGGTTCCTGGCGATCTCGATCTTCCTCGCCACGCTGGGAGCCACCATGTTGACCCCGGCACTCGGGGCGCTCAGAGCCGAACTGTTCCCCACCCGCGTGAGGGCAACCTCAGCGGCCTGGGTGACGAACGCTGCGATCCTCGGAAGCATCTCCGGCTTCCTCATCGGGGCTGCCCTCATCGATCGGATCGGCCTACCGCTGACGGTCGCCGCCCTCGGCTCGGGCCTCGTGATCTCCATCTTCCTGATCCTCATGCTGCCGGAGACGAAGGGGATGGATCTGGTTCGCTCGGCGCGAAGCGGTGCGAGTACCACCACCACAGAGTCGTAGCCCGGACGAGCATCAACACGACGATCGCCGCCCAGACTCCGATGAGGCCCCATCCGAACGGAATGACCGCCAGGAGGAGGCCGATCGACGCCACGCCGGCAGCGAGTGTGCTCCACGCAAGGAATCCGAATGCGGAAGCCCCGATAGCGATGCCGTCCCACACGAAGACGAGCCCGTTGATCGGCTGCATCACGATGAGGACCGGCAGGATGGATGCGAACGCCAGCACGACCGCACCGTCCGTGGTGAACCATGAAGCCAGCCACGACGAGACCAGTGCGAGTGCAGTCGCGAGCACGACGCCGAACAGGAGTCCCAGCGCGAGAAGCCGATTCGATACCTCTCGAGCGACCGCCGGTTTCCCAGCACCAAGTTCTTTGCCGACGATCGCCTGACCGGCGATGGCGAGAGCGTCGATGACCAGCGCCAGGAATATCCACAGCTGGATAGCGATCTGGTGTGCAGCCACGGCCGCTGTTCCGATACGCGCGGCGACCATGGTGGCTGCGGTCAAGGCGGCCAGAAGCGATGCGTTGCGAAGAACCATCGACTTGCCTGCGCCGAACAGCGAGCGAAGCGTACGTCGCTGTGGTCGTCCGAATTCGATACCGAGGTCCGTGCGACGAGTCCAGAAGAAAAGCACGAGGAACCAGACTGCGCCGAACCACTGGGCCGCCACCGTCGCCCATGCGGCTCCTGCGATCCCCCAGCCCAGGCCGAAGATGAGGATCGGATCGAGAACCAGATTCACGACGTTCAGACCGAGCGTCACCACCAGCGGCGTGCGCGTGTCCTGATACCCACGAAAGGCGCCGTGACCGACCAGGATCACGAGCAGTGCCGGGACGCCCAGGGCGCGAATCCGGAGGTAGGTCATCGCACCATCGAGAACCTCGCTATTCGCTCCGAACGCCTTGAGCAGCGGCTCTGCGAAGACGATCAGCGCTATCGCCGCGATCACACCGGAAACACCGGAGATGGCGAGAGCGGCCACGGTGAAGCGACCAGCTTCGTTGCGCTCCCCCGCCCCTATCGACTGTGCGACGAGTGGTGTGACGGCGTACCCGAGGAAGTTGAAGATGGCGAATACCGCGAGGAAGATCGCCGAGGCAATGGCAACGGATGCCAGTGCCGTCGCTCCGAGTCGCCCGACGAATGCCGTGTCGATCAGCGAAACAAGCGGATCGGCGGCGAGGGCCCCGAGAGCGGGGAGACCGATCCGGAGGATCTCCCGATCGTAGGGGGTCCGTCGGAACGCCTCGATCATGCCTCGGTCTTGTCGGGGTACACGCAGCGATCCGCGAGGGGACATCCAACGCAGGCGGGCTTCCTCGCATCGCACACGTCTCGACCGAATTGGATGAACCGCATCGAAACGGCTTCCCAGTCCTTCTCGGGATAGAGAGCCTTGAGTGCGCTCTCGATCTTGACCGGGTCGGACGATGACACGAGGCCCAGCCGGTTCGAGACCCGCTTCACATGGGTGTCTACCGCTATCGCCGGAATGTCGAACGCTTCAGCGAGCACCACACTCGCCGTCTTCCTACCGACTCCGCGCAGTTTGACGAGTTCGTCAAGATCCGCCGGCACAACGCCGTCGTCGCGATCGAGCAGATCCGCTGCGAGCGAGATGATGGACTTCGTCTTCTGCCGGTAGTAACCGGTCGAGAAGACAACCTCTTCCACTTCGGCGGGGTTCGCAGCGGCGAGGTCTTCCGGCGTCGGCCAGCGCTCAAAGAGGACCGGCGTCACCTTGTTCACATTCGCATCGGTCGTCTGTGCCGAGAGAACCGTGGCAACAAGCAGATTCCACGGGTCTACGTAGTCCAGCGCCGTCGAGATCTCCGGGTACCGCTTCTTCAACCGGTTGAGGATGACTCGCGCGTTCCTACGTTCTTCGGTGGTGGGTTCAGCCATAAGGAGACAGTAGGCCGACACTCAACGACAGGCGACCAGACCGGTCTTGATGTGATGGCGACTTCCCGGAGAGAATCTCGAATTTCTTGAGTGATTCTGTCGGTAGAGCCGCT
>JAOZMA010000079.1 GCA_029934555.1 Acidimicrobiia bacterium
CGACCATGCACCGTCTCGTCGACGATTGGGCCAGAGGAGACTGACGGCTACGAAGCTGCCGGTGCGTCCTCGATCAATGCGGCGGCTTCGACAAGATCGGCGGTCGCAAACCCCTCGTCGAATCGCTCGTAGGTCTTCCGTAGATCCCTCATCGCCTGATCGGCGCTATCCGTCCCTGCGCTGAGACGTGCATGGGACATGCGCGCCCGTAGCTCGAACGACAGGGCCCCTTGTTCTACCGCCACGGAGATGGCTCGGTGCAGCGCTTCGCCTGCTTCGACCTTGTCGTCCTCTCCGGACGCTTGCGACATCAACAACTCTCCCCGCAACCGGTGGAGGTCGGCTTCATACTGTCGGTGATCCTTCTCTTCCACGACCGCGAGTAGGTCGTCGACCAGAGTGAGACCTTCGCCTATTCGACCGTCGACAAGCAGCAGTTCAGCGAGCATCGCTAGATAACCGGGGTCCTTCATACCGAGGCGTTCGGCGATCTCTGATATCTCTGCGATCGCTGCAGCCCTGTCTCCTCTGTGTCCCTGTGCCCACGCCACGAGGATCGAAGCCCAATCGATATTCGCCGGAAGATCCTTCTCCCTGGCAAGAGCGATGAGGGCCGCCGCCGCCTGCTCGGTCGCGTCGAGGTCCCCCCTTTCACGGTGCACGAACGCCAACGCCAGCCGGGCAGACATGGACGAGAACGCGTGATCTTGAGCCAGGTCGATAGCCTCCTCGCCGGCAGAGACGGCCTGATCTGGATGTCCCGTCGTCCACAGGGTGAGAGCGAGTGCACGCTGAGCACACGACCCCGGGTCGTGGCCGCCGAACTCGGCACTATGTCGCTCATGCCACTCTGGCTGATACAGACGAGCCCCCTCGTCGAGATGCTCCAGGGCCCGTGAATATTCGGGAACCAGAATGAGGGTCGTCCAAAGGGCGTGATGAGCCTGCAATCGCAGCTCGTCGTCGTCCACATCTTCAGCTATCGCCAGAAGCCGATCACCGAGTTCAATGGCCCTCTCCGTGGCGAATGAGAAATGCGTCGAGATCCACAGGCTCCACAGCATCGGGAACAGGCCGGATCCGTCAACCAACCCGTCGGCAGCGTCGTACGCTCGCTCGGCTGCGGCAAGTGTCACGGGGGAGCCCCAACCGGTTGTGGCGAACGTAGCCGTGCTCAAGGGCTGGAGGATCCCCAGTTGACGCAGCGGTTCCTGCTCGCCTGCAGGTAGCCGCTCGTAGCAGGACAGGGCGTTTCGGAAGAACGTCCCTCCTTCAGCGAAGGCTCCCTGCCTCATTGCGATGCGACCCGCATCTGTCAGATACGTCTCGGCGCGGCGAAGCGCTTCCAGATCGTCGGTCCCCTCTCCCGCCGCCAGCAGCCAATGATGCCCGAGCAGCGGGGCATCCGGCACCGGGGCGTCCGATGTCGGCGCCTCGAGGGCGATGGCGACCTCACGGTGCAGCCGGCGACGTTGAGCGTACGGCAGCGCTTCGTACGCGACATCCCTGATCACTGCGTGCTTGAACCTGTACGAGCCATCGTCCGATGCAACGACGAACGATCGCTGTTCAAGTTCGACCAAGGCGTCGCGAACGGCGGTCGGGTCGCCCTGCGTCGGATGGAGCCGCAGGAGGAGTGCCTCGTCAAAGGTCTCTCCGACAACGCCGGCGATCTTGATCAACAGCTGGGCACTCGGAGCCATCCGGTCGATCCGACTCGTGACAACGCCCTGGACGGTCTCGGGGATCGCTAGATGCTTCAGATCTGCAGCAGATGCCACAAGACGGCATACACCGTCCTCAACAACGATCACGCCGGTATCACGAAGCGATATGGCAAGCTCCTCGCTGAACAGCGGATGTCCGGCGCTTCGCTCGGAGATGACGTCGCGAACAGCCGGTGGAAGGCTGCCGACACCGAGTCGTTGCTGCACGAGTTCGAACGTGTCCTCCTCATCTAGCTTGTCGAGAACGATCCGGATCGCATCTGGGACGGCCACGTCTCTCCCATCAGCGACGTCTCTCATGCCCACGGCGATGATCAGGTTGGGGATCCGCTCATGGACCGCGGACACCAATGCCCGGGATGCCGTGTCGAAGTGGTGGCCGTCCTCCAGGATGATGGCGGTCGGATCGTCACCAATTCCGGCTTCGATGACGTCAACAACGAGCGCACGAACTGCGTCGGCGCGCAGCGCATCGTTCCATTCCGAGTCCCTAGCGGATCCCGGAATCTCCATCCCCATCACATCGTTCAGTAAGGGAGCAGCGTCAAGTGGGAGAGACTTCGACCGAAACCAGCGAAGAACGTGGCGTCGTCTCGCTCCGGGATTGTTCGGTACGTCGGCGAGCTCCAGGACGTCGGTCAGCACCGATCTCCATGCGAGATACGGCGTCGATGTCTCGATCGCACTTCCGGCACCGGTGAGGACTCTGAGTCCCCGGACCCTTGACCGCTCGGCGAGATCCTGCAGCAACCTGGTCTTGCCGATCCCCGGTTCTCCTTCGATGAGAACGATGTCTCCTTCACCAGCCGACTCGAGTTGATCAAGGAGTTCGGACAGGACGCGGCGCTCCGCTGTTCGACCGACGATCGAAGTCTCCCCGGTTGCGTCGCCGAGGGCGATCAGACTGCCTCCTTCGGGCCGGAACACTTCCACCGGGTCGATCTTGCCCTTGACGGTCATCGGTTCGAGAGCCTCGTAGCCGATGCTCGTGAACGACCGGGCGGTCGCCTCGTCGCACAGAATGTCGTCCGGCGCCGCCTGCATCAATCGGGCGGCAAGATTCACAGCATCACCGATGATCGTGTAGTCGCGACGAGACTCACCACCGATCGGACCGGCGAACACTCGGCCGGTCGAAATTCCAATTCCGCTCCTCAAACCCAGGTTGGCGATCGCCTCTTCGACCTCGACAGCAGCGAGAACGCCGCGAGCAGGGTCATCTTCATGGGCGTGCGGTGGGAGCCCGAACGTTGCAAGCACCACCACACCCTTGTCGCCCTCCATCACCTTGTGGATCACGCCTTCGTATCGCTGAACGATTGCCTGGAGTGCACGCACAACATCGTGGATGTCGTCGACGTCGTTAGATCGGATCCCGAAGAGGTTCACGAAGAGCGATGTAACCCGTCGGAATTCTGCCAACCACTCGTCCTGGACGGCGCCCAGGCGCAGCGGGACGATCTCGGGAACGAACTCTCGAAGTCCGTGCTCCGCAGAGGACGGGATCGGTGGCCGATCGCGGCCCTCGACGGGGAGGGATACTCGAAGGTGGTCGATACGGACGTTTCCATCCGCGGTCGGTTTACCGTCGTACTCTCCGCCGAGGAGCGCAGCGATCTCTGGCCCCGCCACGACGAATCCGGGTTCTGCGTCGGCTTCGAGGCTCGCGAGACGCTGGATCGCGGCGCCGGCGACCGTGCTGTGCTTCCTCCCTCCAGTGCCTCCGACAAAGAGAATGTCGAGTCGCCCGCCCGTGATGCTGATCTTGACGGAGACACCTCGATGATCCGTTTCGGGTTGGACATCAATGGCTGTCTGGAGAGCGAACGCGCACTGGGTTGCCCGGAGGGCTGCCTCAGCCATGCCGTCGGCCGTGGCCCACCAGACCACGAAGATGGCATCACCGGCGAAGTCGACGACCTCGCCGCCGTGGGCAACACAGGTTGCGAGCAGTGGCCCGAATGTTTCGTTGAGGATGCCTGCCATCTTCTCTGCGCCAACGGCCCCAAGGCGGGCAAGTTCCTCGGTCAGTTGAGTGAATCCGGCGACGTCGACGAAGAGGCATACACCCTCCAGGGCTTCCGTCGATGGGACCTCAATCGATGTCGTATCGGTCGCCAGACGCCGAACCACGAACGCAGGTACATATGCGCCAAGTGTCTCCACCGACGCGTTGCTTTCTATGGCCATCTCTCCTACCGGGTGGGTCGTTGCCACCTCAGACTACGCGTCGTTACAGAGGTGGGCTGAAGAAATCCCGGGTGATACGTTGGGCGGCCGATCTGCGTCACGATCGGGACGTACCCCCCGGGGGCGCCCGGTCGCCCGTGATAGAGTGACCGACAGCGTCACGGGGAAGGTCGAAGATGACCAACGGAGAGAGTCGCAAGCGGACACCGCGAGCGCCCTCGATGCTGGACGCTCTCACCCCCATCGTCATCCTCGTCGTGCTCCTCGGCTCCGCTGTCTACCTATACGGAGGCGACGCGATCGTCGGACCCGTCCAGGTCGCACTCATCATCACGGCGATAATCGCGGGTCTCATCGGCGTCAAGAACGGCCATTCGATCGACAAGATCGGCAAGGCCGCCGTCGACAGCATCTCCACCGCAGTCGGGGCGATCTTCATCCTCCTTGCCGTCGGTTCGCTCATCGGCACCTGGAACATGTCGGGAACCATCGCCACCATGACGTACTGGGGCCTCAAGATCTTGAGTCCGACCTGGTACTACGTCGCAGCAGCCATCGTTTGCGCACTGATCGCTCTCGGAATCGGGAGCGCCTGGACGGTTATCGGAACACTCGGCGTGGCTCTCATCGGTATCGCAACCGCACTCGGAGTGTCTCCCGAGATGACCGCAGGTGCGGTGATCTCCGGCGCCTACTTCGGAGACAAGCTCTCACCGTTGTCCGAAACGACGAATCTTGCGCCCGCTGTGGCCGGCACCGACCTCTACACCCACATCCGGTCGATGATGGCAACGACGATTCCTTCGATCCTCATGGCCCTGGCGCTCTACGCCTTTTTCGGTTTGAGAGAGAACGTCACCGATGCCTTCGACGTCGGACCCGCCCTGGATGTGATCGATAGCGTCTTCCACATCGGGATCCTCCCCATGCTCCCTCTGATCCTCGTGATCGTTCTTGCGGTGCGCAAGGTTCCACCCACGATATCGATCATGTCCGGAGCGTTGCTCGGAGGCATCATCGCCGTCATCCTCCAACCTGACGTCGTGCTCGCGTTCGTCGCAGACCCGAGCCTGAGCACACCGTGGGCGATGATCAAGGGCGTCTGGGATGCCATGGCGACCGGATTCGTCGCCGACACCGGTTTCGAAGGCCTCGACGCCCTCTTAACGGGCGGAGGCATGGCCAGCATGATGAACACCGTCTGGTTGATCCTCTCGGCGCTCGCTTTCGGCGGCATCATGGACTACACCGGCATGCTCGGACGTCTGATCGATCCGCTCGTGAGAAGAGCGAAGTCCGACCGGGCGATCGTCGCCGCAACGGGCGCCACGGCGATCAGCATCAACGTGATCGCCGCGGACCAGTACCTCGCGATCGTGCTGACCGGAAACGTCTACAAGTCCGAGTACGAGGAGAGAGGTATCGCACCGCAGACGTTGTCACGGGAGATCGAGGACACGGCAACGGTGACGTCGCCACTCATCCCCTGGAACAGTTGCGGCGCCTACGTGGCCGGCACGCTCGGCATCGAGACCGTGGCCTACTTCCCGTTTGCCTTCTTCAATCTGATCAATCCGCTGCTCTCGTTCATCTACGCCTTCTTCGGGTTCCAGATCAAGCACGTCAAACCCGGCACCGAACCCGAGACAACGCCGGAGAAGGCGGAGTTCTACGGGATCGGCGGCCAGAGCATCAACGAGGTCCCGCTCAAAGGCGACTGACCCGGCACTACCCGCAGGCATCATCGAAGACTCCCCCCAGTCGTCGCTGACGCTCCTCCGCGTCCCCCCGTCCTTCGGCCGGGGGGACAGGAACTCCGTCAGTCGTAGACGGGGTCTCGAAGAACGGGACATGTCATGCAATGTCCTCCACCGCGGCCCCGTCCGAGCTCCGAACCATCGATCTCACGGACGGTGATCCCGGCCTTGCGCAGCCGCATGTTCGTCCCCTCGTTGCGGCTGTAGCCGATCACTACTCCGGGCTCCATCGCCACGACATTGTTTCCGTCATTCCACTGTTCGCGTTCCCGTCCGAACTCGTCGCCTGCGGTTGGGACGACCCGGAGTTCGTCGAGCCCAAGCGCGTCCTGGACGACCTCGAGCCAGCCTCGCTCTTCGATGACGACCTCGGGACCCTCGTCGCCTCCCGGGTAGTAGCTGATCGGCCGGATCGACTGGACTGCCGGCTCGAAGATGGTGACGAGATCGCGATCACAGAACGTGAAGATCGTGTCGAGATGCATGCTGGCCCTATCGGGTGGCATCTTCGCCGCGATCACCCTGGTCGCCGCTTCATTCTCGAACAGGACCTGAGCGACCTGGCCCACGGCCTGGTACGTCGTGCGTTCACCCATGCCGATGAGAACGATGCCCTTGCCGATCGGCATGATGTCGCCACCCTCGAGCTTGGCCTCGCCCCAGTCGGCGGTCGGTGGGTCACCCCACCAGATCTCGAAGTCGCCGCCCTTGAACTCCGGGCTGTATTTGTAGATGGCCGCCATGTTGAGCGATTCCTTGTGGCGCGCCGGCCAGTACATCGGGTTCACCGTCACGCCGTCATAGATCCACGCCGAGCTATCGCGGGTGAACAACTGGTTCGGCAGCGGTGCCATCACGAAGTAGGTCCCGGCCCAGGCCTTCTCGGCGACGTTCCTGAAGTCGGAGGGGAGATCGTCAACGGTGACACCGCCGATGAGGTGAGACACCAAGGTCGACGGTTTCATCTCGTCCATCCAGGCCCGTAGTTCCCGGGTCCCGCTGATGCCGACTTCGTTGGGTGTCAGACGGCGGTCCAGCAAGTAGGCACGACCCTCGGGGTTCGCGACAACGTCGGCGAGCAGCTCGTGCACGCGCATGACCTGCACGCCGTACTCCTCGGTCATGAGGTCGACGAACGCGTCGTGCCCGCGACGTGCCCGGCGCACCCAGATCACGTCATCGAAGAGGAGCTCCTCCGCATTCGAAGGTGTGAGCCGTTCCATCTCGAGACCCGGTCGATGAACGATCACCTTCCGTAGCTTGCCGACCTCGGAATGCACTCCATATTCCGCCACAGCGTTGCCCCTTTCTACGCCGCAGCCTGTGCCGCGGCTACCCAGCGAATGAACAGTGCCTCCCATTATGGCGAACCCCATCGACGCCTGCGCCGGGTTGATCGAACTCTGCGAGTCGTCACCTGAGGCCCGTGGAGGACGAAACGGTTTCGCTATGCTGAGGAACGGCAATGCCACCGAGGTCCGGGTCATCTAGAAATCGGACGAATCTACCAACGACGCTGCATACGGGGAGGCGAACGTGACCGACCGGGAGCGCACGGACGAGCAGGCGGTCGACCAATCTGCCGAAGAGGAAGCCCCGCCGCCCAAGAAGTCGAAGTTCAGCTTCCCGACGGCATTGACGGTGTTGGCGATCGTCCTGTTGGTGGTGTGGATCGCAGCGTTTTTCATCCCTTCCGGCGTCTACGAGATGGACGAGAGCGGATCCCCCATCCCGGGTTCGTATCAGGAGATCCCGTCGTGCAACGATGTCGGCGACGACACGCTGTGTGTCGACAAGACACCGCTCACGATGTTCCAGAATCTGTGGGTTGCAACGCCGAACGGTCTGTACGGCATCGAAGACGGAGAGGGCACCGTCCAGGCATACAACGAAGGGTTCCTGTTCGGCTCAGCAGAGATCTTCCTCTTCGTACTCGTGATGGGTGCGTTCATCTCCGTCACCATGAAGACGGGGGCCATCGAGTTAGGCATCAAGCGGTTAGCGCTCCGGTTCCGCAACAGCCCGACATGGCTCATCGTCATCCTGATGACCGTGTTCGCCCTGGGAGGAACCACCTACGGCATGTGGGAGGAGACGCTCGGGTTCTACACGCTGATGGTCGCCCTCGTGATCGCCATGGGGTTCGATCGGATGGTCGGTGTCGCGATCATCTTCCTCGGAGCGGGTACCGGTGTCTTAGCCTCGACGGTGAACCCGTTCGCTACCGGTGTGGCGTCGGATGCGGCCGACATCGGGATCGGTGACGGACTCCCGCTGCGTGTCGTCATGTGGCTGGTGTTGGTCACCATCGCCATCTTGTACGTCCTGCGATATGCCAACCGGGTGAAGAAGGATCACTCGAAATCGATCGTCGGTTTCGACATCGACGTCGAACCGGAGGAAGAGGCCGGGGATGTCCCGAAGATGTCGAAGCGCCAGACCTGGTCTCTCGTCGTCTTCGGACTGGCATTCGTCATCATGATCTATGGCTTCATCCCATGGAACGACCTGTGGCAGCAGTTCTTCGGCAAGGACTTCCCGCTGCCGACCATGGCCGACTTCCTCGGTGACTTCTACTTCACCGAAGCCTCGATGCTGTTCATCGTCGCGGCAGTGATCATCGGGGTCATCGGCGGTCTCGGAGAGAAGGGAACCGTCAACGCAATGGTTGCCGGAGGCGCGGACTTCCTCAGCGCAGCACTCGTGATCGTCGTAGCCCGGGCCATCACCATCATCATGAAGAACACATTCATCATCGACACGATCCTGGACTGGATGGAAGGTATCGTCACCGGAACGTCGAGCATCGTGTTCGCCGAGTTGGCGTTCCTCGTCAACATTCCGATCGCATTCCTCGTTCCATCGTCGTCGGGACACGCCGCGCTGGTGATGCCGATCATCGCCCCGCTGGCAGACTTCGCGGGTGTCGCTCGGTCGCTCTCCGTCACCGGATACCAGTCGGCGTCAGGCCTGGTGAACCTCATCACACCCACGTCTGCGGTGCTGATGGGTGGTCTGGCGCTTGGGAAGATCGGCTACGACAAGTACCTGAAATTCGTCGCCCCGTACCTCGGAATCGTGTTCGTCGCCGTCATGGTGTTCATGGCCGTCGGCACGCTGTTCAACTGAGATCAACAAGAAAGGAAGTCGTCATGGCGTACAACTTGAGGAATCGGAGTTTTGTCAAGGAGTTGGATTTCACTCCG
>JAOZMA010000080.1 GCA_029934555.1 Acidimicrobiia bacterium
ACCGCCATCGCGGCAACGTCGAAGATCACCCACTCCGGCGTGTTGTACGAGATGATCGCGACCCGATCTCCCGCCTCGATGCCGCTCGCGATGAGAGCCTCGGCAACCTGTCGAACGGAGGCGCCGTACTCGCTCCATGTCGCCGTCTCCCATGCGCCATCGACCCGGCGAACCAGAGCCGGCTCGTCATGAAATCGCTGCGCATTCGCGAGCACCAGATGCGGGATCGTTTCCACTGTTCCTCCAGGATTCAGGACTGCGACCGTCGCATGCGCACAATGGAGGTATGGAAGAACTCCGCGGCGACGACCGCTCTTCGGGCGTCATTCTACATCCCACCTCGCTTCCCGGACCCTACGGAATAGGCGATCTCGGCATCGAGGCCCGTCGATGGGTCGATCTGCTCGCCGAGAGTGGGACGTCGCTGTGGCAGATTCTCCCCGTTGGTCCAACCGGATACGGAGATTCGCCGTATCAGTGCTTCTCCGCGTTCGCAGGCAACGTCAATCTGGTCTCTCCCGACCTTCTTGCGGTCGACGGACTCATCGACCTGCCGTCGCCACCCGGCTTCCCGGACGATCACGTCGAGTACGGAGATGTGATCCCGTGGAAACGTGAGCTCCTCGCCGCGGCGTTCGCAGGCTTCGAGGCAGGCCGCGGCGATCCGGGGCTTCGTGATGAGTTCGAGCGGTTCTGCGACGAGCAGAACTGGCTCGACGACTACGCGTTGTTCATGGCCATCAAGGTGGCGCATGGTGGTGGGAGCTGGCAGGACTGGCCGAACGAATTTCGGCTTCGCGAGACGGGCGCGATCGGATCGTTCCGGCGACTCCACACAGACGCCATCTCCCGGATCCGGTTCTCGCAGTTCTTGTTCTTCCGCCAGTGGACATCCCTGCACCTTCACGCCACGGAGAGCGGTGTCCGGATCATCGGCGACGTCCCGATCTTCGTTGCCGGCGATTCCGCCGATGTTTGGGCGTCGCCGGAACGGTTCCGTCTCGACGGTGAACGCCGGCCCACCGTCGTGGCCGGTGTTCCGCCCGACTACTTCTCCGAGACCGGGCAGTTGTGGGGCAATCCGCTCTACGACTGGGCCCATCACGCCGAGACCGGCTTCGCGTGGTGGGCCGATCGGCTCCGGTCCACGTTCGAGATCGCGGATATCGCTCGCATCGACCACTTCAGGGCGTTCGCCGACTACTGGGAGATCCCTGCAGCATCCGAGACCGCTATCGATGGGGTGTGGCGTGATGGGCCGGGGATGGCGTTTTTCGATGCCATCCGGGAGCGACTTGGAGCCCTGCCGATCATCGCAGAGGATCTCGGGGATCTGTCCGACAAAGTCCCAGAGCTACTGGCAGAGACCGGCCTCCCGGGGATGAAGGTGTTGACGTTCGCATTCTCCACCGATGAGAGCGACATGTTCCTCCCCCACAACTACCCGGTCGAGACCGTGGCGTACACAGGGACGCACGACAACGACACGACACTCGGATGGTGGAGGACCGCCCCTGACGATCAACGGGAGTTCGCGGCCCGCTATCTCTCGATCGATCCCCACGATCCAGTCGGTGGTTTCCTCGACGGTCTCTGGGGTTCACGGGCCATGTTCGCTCTCGCTCCCATGCAGGACCTCTTGCGTCTCGGATCCTCTGCCAGGATGAACATTCCCGGTACAACCGACGCCAATTGGCAGTGGCGTCTGCTCCCGAGTCAGGTTGCCGACGGCGGAGTCGCTATGCAGCTACGCGGCCTGAACGATCGTCACGGACGAGCGTCGGGGAGCCAGGTCTCCTGAAGGTGCATCCAGCGGAGCCCATTCGGGGCTGAGGGATCGCTCATCATGACCGCCGATGAGATCCGCCCGGTCTTTCGCCCATCGATCGTCTGCCACTCCTCGTACATTCCAACCGGAGCGACCGGGTGGACCGAGACGTTCCGGATCGCGATCTGCAGAGTGCGACGCCCGTAGGCATCTTCAATCGTTGAGCGAACCTGATCGACAGCGTGTAGATGACCGTCCGGACCGATCATCTGGAACGATTCATCGAGAACGTCGAGGCGTTCCAATTCGCTGGGTTCAGCGGTGCCGGCGAACCACCGCTCGAAGAAGGCGTGAAGATCACGCACCTCGGTTTCGAACGCCCCGAGTTCGATCACTTCAATTCGACGAGTTGATTCGTCCTGAGATCGAGGACTCGTTCAACCGGGCTTCCGCCATCCGCGATCCACCGGGCAAGCGTCTCCCCCGGCGTCCTGACAACCCACCAGGCGACGTCCTGGCTTCCCGATTCGCGGAACGCCGTCCATGCCCTCCTGCCAGCGTCGATCGCGAGGACCTCGGCGTTGAACACGCCAAGCGTTCGCTCCCGGGTGCCTTGGAAAGCTCCGCCCTCTCGAAAGGCGGGTTCAACGAACTCGACCAGTTCGTACTCACTCATACATTCCTCCTCCGACCCACCTAGATCTGCCCCATCGTCATCGTATCGCATCGGCGGTGTCCCGTGTCGTAGAATCGGCACATGGAACTAGAACCCCGCTTCAGCCAAGACGAGATCGCCGCCGCCGTCGAGCGTGTCGCCGGTGAGATCTCTGCCGACTACCCCGATGTGACGCCGTTGCTCGTTGGTGTCCTGACCGGTTCGTTCATCTTCCTCGCCGACCTCGTTCGCGCCATGACGATCCCTCTCGACATCGACTTCATCCGGGCACGTTCATACGGCAAGGGCACGGTCTCTTCTGGGGCCGTGGAGATAACCAAGGACATCGAGCACGATGTGACGGACCGCGTGGTCATCCTCGTCGAGGACATCCTCGACACGGGGCTGACACTCGACTTCGTGGGCGATCGCGTCCGAGCCGGGCATCCCGCCGAGGTCAAGACATGCTCGCTGCTCGTGCGTGAGGGCGCAACGCCGTCGGACTACATGGGTCTGTGGATTCCTCCGGGATTCGTGGTCGGCTATGGCATCGACTACGCCGAGCAGTACAGGGGTCTCCCCGACATCCGTTCGGTGCCCGGGACCTGAATCACACTTGATCGATCGGGGCCAGAGCGTAGGGTGAGAGTCGAGGAGGTCGACATGTTCGTTGTCACATACCGAATCCGCACGAAGCGCGACCAGCGCCAGGCGTTCTTCGTCTGTTGGAGGACCATCGCCGAAGCGAAGCGTGATCACTGCGGGAGCATGGGTTCGCAGCTCTTCGCCGAGTCCGACCGTACCCACGTCGTCTTCGAACGTTGGCCCGACAAGGCCACGTACGATGCATGCACCCTCCCGGGAAACTACTCGGACCTCAACAGCGATCTCCATGGGCTCTGCGAAGAGTGGGAGAAGACCGCCGAGATGGAGCTCGTGGAGTCCGTGACTGCCGGTTAGCGGTCGCCCACCCGTATGGCCCTCGTAGGTGGCTAGTCACCTCAGCACCGTCGTCAATCCTTCTGTACTACGCCGCCTGATTCCGCCATCATGTTCTTGGGTATGGAAGGCACGAACACACAGCACCCCACGGGGTTCATCTGCTACATCTGCGAGGGAGTCGCCGTCGTCGAGATCGACGGCGACTACTTGTGTGCGGCACATGCGATCGAGGCCATGACCACGATCGAGATAGACCTCAGAGACAAGACACCGGCAGCCAGCGCTTCGACGAACTGATCTGGTGGGTTGGGCGCCCACCGGCAGTCACCGATCGCGGGTTGCAGGCGCGGCGCGGACTATCGCACGACCAAGTCGGTTGCCGCGCGGCATTCGGTTGTCGCCGGTCCATCAACAGATCCCTAGCGATCCATTGACAGATCTTCCACGCGACAGAGCCGCGACCGTCGCCAGACGTCACGGCTCCATCTTGGTTCCGCAGCGATGCAGGAGGCTCCGCCCGCTGGGTTGCTGGTCCCGACGCTACTCGTACGTTCCGTGCGTCGGGCGAGTTTCTCCGTCGTTGGACGCCACCGTTGGATACAACGTTCCGGGGACCGCAGGTCTGGAGCAGCTCGGCGTTCAACCCAGCAGTCGGTTCTTTTCCTTGACGAGTGCCCCGGTCTCGGAGATTCGGATGCCGAGTTCTCGGGCAAAGCTCCGTACCAACGCTTCAGCCTTTGGAGTCAATGAGATGGCGACACCGCGCCTGTCTTCGGGGAACGCGCCATAGCGGCGAGTGACCAATCCGACGGCCTCAAGCCGCGACACGGCCTTGGCGACGCCTCCACTCGTGAGGCCGCTGAACTCCATGATGTCCGTCGGACGCAGCGGCCTCCCGAGTTCGAGCCGACACAGCATCACGACCGAGACGCTGTCCGTCAGGTCCATGCCACCTTCGGCTTGACGGACCGCGTCGGTGATGAGCTCATCGAATTCGGCGAGCTTGACGAGCGGCTCAATGGTGTCGCGGTCCGACTCATTCCAGTCCATGGCGATCGTTCTACGGTGACCCGGGCAATGGCACGCATGCGATCGACGTGATAGAGCATCACATGTTCGAGCCCGTTGCATGCGGGGCACGCGGCGGAGCGACGGTGGGTGGTACCGGATTGGGGGACGCCCACCCCCAGGGCATCGGCATGGCGGGCACTGGTGGCCGTCCCGGTCGATCAGAAGAGCTTGCCGGGATGCGAGCGGTCGTAGAGCGCCGCGAGTCGCTTCGTCTGGACTGGATGAGACGCGAGGGCGTTTGCGAACCAGACGAAGACGCCATGGTCAACCGTCGACCGCTCGGCGATCTGATGGCCGTCGACGAGCGGGTACAAGTATTTCCCGCCGCTCAGCAACACGATGCCATTGATTCCCTCCGGGACGACGGCATATGCGTAGTTGTCCGCCGTGTACTCCTTGGCACGGGACAGCGCCGAACGCACGAAGGGAATGAACCCGATGAAGCTCGAGAGGCCTGTGTACCAGTAGGTGGTGTGTCCGGCCGCTACATGGCCGACTTCGTGGGCGATGATGAAGTCGAGTGCTGCGGGATCCTTCGGGCGAAGCCCGGCTGCGAACGTTCCAACCTCGAAGATGTCTGCGTTGATGCGGATGAAGTTCGTTCGGTTGTACTTGGAGGCGAAGGCGTTGAGGAGGCCGCCTTCCTGGGCTATGTATGCCCGTGGCGCAACATCGAGTCCGAACGCTGTGGTGTAGTGCTCTATCCGCTGGTGAACCTCGGGGAACTGGTCAGCGGTGATCTCGATTGAGGTCACACGCTCGCGGGCGTTGATGACTCCCCTGGCAATGTAGATAGCTACGACGAGAGCGATAGCAAACCCAATCATCTCCACACCGCTGAAGTTCAGGATGAGCCATGCAAAGAGCGGCAGCACTGTAACGGCGAGTGCCGTGCCGAGGACTGCGAATCGCACCTCTCCTGGGTGTCGTTGTGGTCTCTCCATAGCGCCAATCTAGGGTCGGTTCGATGGTGGATCTGACTTCCAGACACGGCAGCTCTTTGAGGCTGGAAGACTTCTATGCGCAGAGTATTGCGGACGTCCGCCTACAACTCCATCATCCCGGTCCGGCTCCACGTCCAGCTGATCGCCACGAGATACTCCCAGACGTACGCTTGCACACCAATGGCGAACGCCAACTCCTCGCGAGCCTGCCCGGACGCGTCCAACTCCTTCTCGGCGGACTCGCGTGTCAGGTCCGGCTTCGCCTCAGTCGCTTCGTCGTCTCAGTGGAGTCCGCCTCCGCCGGCGTCGTCCATCTGCCGCAGCACGGCGTCCAGGTTGAACGAACCCGGCTTCTGTCGTGGAGGGAATTCGGCGGACGACTGCAGTTGCTCTGCTGCCAATGCCTGCATTGGATAGATGACGAGGATGTGCTCGGCGAACCAGTCCCAATACGAGTTGGCGTTCTCATCGGCCCGCTCGAAGGGATCCCGGCGCAGGTTCAAGATCTTCGGCAAGCGCATTGGCACGAACGGTTCCGCCCACAGCTGCGTGCGTGTCGCTCGCTGCTCATAGAAGACAGCCTTCCAGTCTCCGAAGCGAACGTCGACGATCAGGCCGTCATCGTTCGTGCTTCATGACACTGGATCGACGTGCCTCGACCGAGGCGCGTTCCATGCGCGTCCTGAGCGCATCCACGACCTTCACATTCGACCCCGCCAAACAACCGAACCCCGCACGGTGTACGGGGTTCGTCTTGTGGGCGCTGGCGGGATTGAACCGCCGACCTCTGCCGCGTCAAGCCTGATTGGGGCTCCGCCCTGACCTGGGGTTTCACAGGAAAGCCTTGAGTGACAACGTTTTCGTTGCTCACGGTTGTGCGTCGTTGTGCGTCGTCTCTCGGTGGCGTGTGTGGTTCTTGTGGGGTCTTCGGTGGACCACTCAGCCACCGATCCCCCAACTTCGGCCACGGCGTACTCTGGCGCCGCCGCACCGCGGGTCCCATCCCGATGTGGAGGTTTCTGCGAGCTCAGTCCGGATCGTCCGACCGTGCCACCAACGCCGCGAGGCGCGAGCCAGCATGCACCACTGAACTGAGCCACTGTGCCGGTCAGACAGCGCCCAGACGCTCGCTACGTGCGACCAGCGGCGGCGTTTCTCAACCGACTTGACATGGTGGCCAACGAAGACATTGAGTTCGGCGAATCGCTGCACCTGCGTTTCGGCACCAGTTGTTGTCGTCTGGGTGGCGGCGCCCAGTCCCTGACCGGGAGTGGTGTTCGTTGCGGTTGTCTCTTGATGAGCGTGAGGAGATCGCGCGTGGGATTGCTTCAGGTCAGTCGTTGCGATGGATCGTTTCGGGGTTGGGGAAATCCCTTCGACGGCATCGCCGAGGTGAGAACGCGTACAGGGAAGAGATCACCTACACCGGCGTCCGTCACGCTTCCCGGGCGTCGGAGTGAACCGCTCGAGGATCACGGCGCATACTGCTCCATGATCTCGGTCACCGCCCCGTCGTTGACGACGAGCCAGTGTCCAAAATCACCCGGGCCCGGTGCCCAGACGGAGAAGTCCAGCGTTGAGAACGTCGTGTCCCCGCCCGGGAGTACGTACACGGTCGCACCGTTCGCGACAGGAACGGTACGGATCGCATGATTCTGATTCCTGACGTAGTACCCATCCTCGACAACATCGGCGAACCCATCCGCCGTGGCCGCCGTGTCGGCCGCATCGCCAAAGAAGAAACACGCCAGATCGAACTCAACCGACGAAGTCCCCTTCGCATCGACGAAACCGAACCAGACCCCGGCCGGCAACGCACCTGCTCCCGGCGAGCACCCGGACCCGTTCGCACCGGCACTCCCGTCGATCGGGGCAGGTGGGTCGATACTGGGAGTTCCGATGGTGTAGAAGATCGACGGCACCGTCGTACTCGGCGCAGCCGTCGTAGGAGGCGCCGTGGTGGTGGCCGCCGGAGCGACCGTCGTTACCGGAGCGACCGTCGTGGCCGGTGCCTCCGTCGCGGCTACCGTCGTGGCAGGAGTGTCGGCTTGTTGTGATCCGGTGCAGGCAGCGGCTACGACGAGGATGGTGAGGACAAGAGCTGGATATCTCATGGATCGAACCTAATCCCTGGTCCGGGTTCCCGCTAGAGACGCAATCCCCTGGGATCGTGTTGTGTACTTCGATGTTCGGCTTCGTGGCCGATTCGTGTGAGATCGCGTGTCTAACAAGGTTTGAACAATCCGAATCGTGAGTTGTCGGATGTTGGCGCGTTCTGCCGCCAGCTCGCTGGCGAGGGGTCGGTGTATGCGTTTCTGGCTGATCACCACAGCGAGGTGTTCCCTGACAGCATGTTCGCATATTCGCGTCACCGCCTCAATCGGCCCCGGTCACCGGACCGGATTGCTGATGCGGTACGCCACGTGGTGGACGCCACCAGGACCCTGACGGGAAGGAAACGCCTGGCGTTGGACTCGACCCTGCTCGATGACGCCGTTGCGACTCAGAACTCGGCGACACAGTTGGTGTCCCAGATACGGCGGGTCCTCCGCCTGGTCCCTCAAGCAGGGATGGTTGATCTCACGGCTCACGACAATGACGCTTCGGGCAAGCCGATGTGTGCGTGGGACGACCCTGATGCGAAGGCGGCGCTCGTATCAGGCCTGGTGAATGACGCACTCGCCGTCTTAGACGTCGTTGCTGATGTCCAACCCAACGACGCCACTTTCGTTGCGGTTGGGTTGTTGGCGCTCGATACCGAACCGGGCCACCGTTGGCAGCGACCTCACGAGACACCCTCGATGGAGCCCTCCCCAGCTTGTGAGCGATGCACCACATCAACACACCCGACGCTATCCCGCGAGAGATCTCCTCACGCACCGAAAGCGACAAGCGTCTCGGCGACCACTCCGCAGGCGGCATCGGCCTCTTCCACCCCGCCGACACGACATGGGTCCTAATCGTCGACGGCGGCCGACCCAACTGACGGCTGATCGACCGCAACGATTCCCCGGATTCGAACCGGTCCCAGATCTCCGTCCTCTCCGGATCAGACAATCTCCTCATCGCTCACATCCATACGAGACACAACAACTCTCGCCGACAATGATGCAACGACCAACTGAGATCACACCGGTTATGCACACTCAAGCTCGAGTCTCGAGCATCCATCAGGTGCCCATCGGAGAGCGATATCACGCCACTATTCACCACTGCTCACCATGAGAGAGACGGGGGCTCCGGAATAGCGGAAGCCCTTGCTGTGACTGGATCATCCAGCCCTAGCAAGGGCTTCCGGCTTGTGGGCGCTGGCGGGATTGAACCGCCGACCTCTGCCGTGTCGAGGCAAGAAGGTGGGTCGCCACCATTGACGTTTCGGCCGTAATCCCTTGGGTGGTTACTCAAGACAGCGAAGCCACGACAGACACGCTCCAAGTCGAGCCGATT
>JAOZMA010000081.1 GCA_029934555.1 Acidimicrobiia bacterium
TCCGCTGTCCGCTGTCCGCTGTCCGCTGTTCACTGGTAGTTTCATTACATGGTTCGCGACACATACGACAGAGAACTCAGGGACCTTCGCGTATCCGTCACGGACCGCTGCAACTTCCGCTGTGCGTACTGCATGCCCCGCGACGTGTACGACAGGGACCACGTCTACCTCCCTCGCGACGAGATCCTGACGTTTGAAGAGATCGAACGACTCGTTCGAGTCTTTGCCGGGCTCGGCGTTGCGAAGATCCGACTCACCGGCGGCGAGCCGCTGCTGCGCCACGATCTGGAGAAGCTCGTTGCCAAAGTCGCCTCCGTCGACGGCATCGCGGACATTGCCATGACGACGAACGGAAGCACCCTCGCCCGTCACGCCGGCGCACTCGCCGATGCTGGCCTCGATCGGGTCACGGTGAGCCTCGACGCCGTCGACGACACCAGCTTTCGCGGGGCTGCCGACGTGGACTTCCCGGTGGCGCGCGTTCTCGAAGGGATCGACGCAGCGAAAGACGCAGGCCTCACACCGGTCAAGATCAACACCGTCGTCAGGAAAGGCCTCAACGACGACGCTCTCGTTGACATCGCCGGGGCTTTTCGCGGGACCGGCCACATCGTGCGCTTCATCGAGTACATGGACGTGGGTTCGTCGAACGACTGGAAGATGGGAGACGTCGTTACAGCGGACGAGATCGTCGCGACCATCGCAGGTGAATGGCCGCTGGATGCCATCGAACCGAACTACCCGGGTGAGGTCGTGAGCCGCTGGCGGTATCGAGATGGCCTGGGCGAGATCGGTGTGATCTCGTCGGTGTCGAAACCCTTCTGTGGCGAGTGCACGCGGCTCCGACTCTCTGCGGATGGTTCGATCTACACGTGCCTCTTCGCCACACGTGGCACCGACCTGCGGGGTCCGCTGCGGTCGGGCGCAACCGACGAGGAACTCGTCGAGATCATCACATCAGTGTGGCAGGAACGCTCAGACCGCTACAGCGAAGACCGGACCGGTGTCTCCGTCGGACTCCCGAAGGTGGAGATGTCGTTTATAGGCGGATGAGCCTGCTGCGCAGGCGGTAGTCGGTATTCCGTATTCCGTATTCCGTACTCAGACTCCTCCACGAGCCTTCGAAGCTCGGGATGGTGTCATGCCGGGTGCTTCGGATACGGACTACGGATTACGGATTGCTAACTCACCCCTATTGAGGTCAACTGTAGTTTGCTGTATGTTCGAGCCATGGAACCTGCCATGGCCCTCTGCTCCGGTCTTGCCGCCGTCACGCTGTCGTTCGGGGTGCTCGGTTCTCTGCCTGCGCTCGCACGGCGGCTTGCGACGGTTCACATCCCGATCCCGGTCCGCCCGCTCGCCGTTCTGTTGATGATGGTGAGCACGACGGCGATTCTCGCCCGGCCGAAGCCGGCAGTCGCGACGGTTCCCCCACCGATCGTTCGTCTCGTCGACGAGGCGCCTCCTCCGACTGAGGAAGTTGAAACTCCGACCGACGCGGCCGAGCATGCCACGTCAACGTCAACGCCGGGCCGTTCGGATAGAACGCCGCGGGTCAGGACCGAGCGGAAGCAACCGAACAGCGACGTATACGTCGTCGAACCAGGAGACAGCTTGTGGCGCATCGCGGCCTCCGTCCTCCACTCGAACGGGGAAGGAGACCCGTCGAGCGCCGACATCGCTCGCTTCTGGCCCGCGATTTACGCCGCGAACCGGTCCCTTATCGGTGACGACCCGAACTTGATCTTCCCCGGCCAACAACTTCTGATTCCGGAGGGATGACATGGATGAATACGAGGAGATCCCGTGGACCACATTGCTGACCGAGCATCGCCACGGGCGTGCGAAGACGCTCTACATGGCTGCGGCCGTCATCGTTGCGGTCGTCATCGGCTTCGTCGGCATCCGGTGGCTCACTGCTCCTGGCCACGGCGAACAGCCGGTACTGGCAGCACCGGCTGAGACGACGACGTCTGAAGCCGTCGTGACCGAGGTTGAATCATCAACGACGACCGCTGTCTTGTCGGAAGCCGACCTCATGGCTGCTGTCCCCGCGGTCGCTGAATTGGCCGCCGTCGCCCGTGCTGAGTGGTTCGTCACCGACTACTTCACCGTTGACGGCCCGATACCAGAGGAGCTGATCTCGGCGTTCGTCAACGATGCGACGATCCCCGACCTGCCGAACGGTGACGGAGCGGGGATCTCATACGTCGAGTGGGCCCGAGCGTTCGACGTGCGACCGACGAACAGCGGCTACGTCATCTCCGTCGTGTTCCGGAGCCTCACCGAAGAGCCAGACGGCGCGTTCGTTCGTGGGCCCGTGCGTGCGGTCGACGTGTTGATCGCCGTTGAGGATGGCGAAACGGCTGTCGCCGAGCTCCCGATTCCGATCCTTCCGCCGGTGTACCACGCCATCGACGGGTGGATGGTGACGAACGGAGAGGCTCATGACGATGCGATCACCGCCACACTCGACTACGCAGGGATGTTCGACGAGAACGCTGAAGTGATCGAGTCTGGCGCCGCTGGTCCGGAATGGCGCGTGGTCTTCAGCGTCGGTGACCGGTCAGGCAACCGTTGGCCGGTTGTCATGCGCTCCGACACGATCCCCGGTTCGTAGGCCAGAGCCTCGCTGAACGGCGCGACGCCACAACTACGCTGCCCCTCATGCAGCAACAGAGAACGCTCCGGGACGCCTGGATTTCGACCATGAATGACCTGGGAGCCGTCCGAGGCGTCGACACGCTTCTCATCGGCCCCCACGCCGAGGTGCTCGCCGATGAGCTCCCCGGCCCCACGGGTGGCACATCTCCTGGCGTAGCGGCCCTGGGAGTCGGTCCCGTCCCCGATGGGGCCACTCCAACGGCGACCGGCTTCAGCGTGGACTCGTTCGACGCTGCAGTGATCCTTTCGGCGTGGGAGACGCCTGCCGGTGTTGCTTCGGTGGTGGAAGAGGCGATGCGTGTGGTGAGGCCCGGCGGAACCGTATGGCTCGGCGACATCGATGCGAAGGCCCTCACGTCTTCGATGCCTGCGGCTCGACGCTACGGATTGTTCTACCGAAGTGATCCGCAGGTGGCCGACGCTGCTCGTTTTCGCTATCGGACGGCCGATGTGCTGGGTGTCGATGCTGTGCGGGCAGGTCTTCGCAACGTGACCGAGACCAAGTCCGATCTCCCGGTAGCAGTGATCGACTCGGCGGCAGCTGGCGTCGAAGCCGTTCGGTCGGGGATCTGGCCGGGGACGGATGTCCTCGATCCGACTTCACTCGATCGACTCCTCGAGCGAACCGACGAGTCGCTTCAACCGCCGACGCGGTTCCCCATCGTCATGACGCTCCCATGGATCATCGTGCGGGGACAGCGGTCCTGACTGCTCTTCAGGCGCCGAATCGTTGTTCGAGGATGTCGGTCGCCAATGGAGCGATTGCGTCCCACGATGTGTCCGGAGTCTTGGACAGGGTTACGAAGTCGGCCGTCATGAACACGCTCGTGACACCGTCGATCGCGACCAGCGCAGCGGCTGTGGGATCGTCGACATCGCGACCGGCAACGAACGTGGCTGGACCGCCGACGTCGACGCCGACCGTGAACTTGAGGGCATTGGGGTTGGGGGTGTTGGAGATCTGTACTGACATATCGATCGTCGAGGCTAGCGCCCCGACAGCCGTGGCCCGACAGTTCTGGCTCCCTGTCACCTGTCACCTGTCTCCCGTCGCCTGCTCGCGGAGCACATCGTGATCCTCGGTGTCGACGTTGGCGGCACATTCACGGATCTCTTTCTCTGGGACGGCAGCAGCGTTAGGACGGCCAAGCTGCCGACGACGAGCTCGGACCAGAGCGAGGCTGTTCTCGAGGGAGCAGCCGAACTCACCGAACACGTCGAAGCGTTCCTTCACGGGACAACGGCGGCAACGAACGCACTTCTGGAGCGAACGGGCGCCCGGACGTTGTTGGTCACGTCCCCCGGATTCGAGGATGTCATCGAGATCGGCCGCCAGGACCGACCGAGTCTCTACGACCCCTTCGCCGATCGGCCCGAACCGCTCGTCGCAAGAGGCGATCGCGCCTCGAATCTCGGAGCTGTGGACCTCGACGGCATCGAAGCTGTCGCCGTCAGCCTGCTCCGTTCCTACGAAGACCCCTCGCAAGAACGGGAGATAGGGAGCGAGGTGGCACGGCTCGCACCGGAAGCTGCCGTCTCGTTGTCGAGCGAAGTGGTCGCCGAGTTCCGGGAGTTCGAGCGAACATCCACGACCGTTCTGAATGCATATCTCACACCGGTCGTCGCCGACTATCTCGCCAAACTCGAGGCCGGTGTCCGTTCGAGCGGACTTGCCGATGCCATCGCCGTGATGCGCTCGTCGGGCGGTCTGATCAGCGGATCCGACGCTGCTGCCCTCCCCGCCTCCATCCTGCTTTCCGGCCCGGCCGGCGGTGTCGTCGCTGCCGCAGCGATCGGAACGGCGCTCGGTCGGGATCACATCATCGCGTTCGATATGGGTGGCACCTCGACGGACGTCTGTCGAGTCCAGGATGGCAGGCCGGAGATCTCCTACGAACGAGCAGTCGCCGGATACCCATGCCGGATGCCATCGGCGGCGATCCATACCGTCGGTGCCGGTGGCGGAAGCGTTGGCTGGATCGATCCTGGAGGCTCGCTGCGAGTCGGCCCCCGGAGCGCAGGGGCAGAGCCCGGACCAGCTTGTTATGGAAGAGGTGGCAGCGAGACGACCGTCACCGATGCGAACGTCGTCCTTGGAAGGATCGCTCCAGACGCCTCACTCGGCGGCCGCCTCACGATCGACCGAGCACTCTCCGAAGCCGCTCTCATCGAACTCGGGAACCCACTGGGGTTGACCGTTGAAGAGACCGCACTCGGTGTGATCCGGGTCATCGAGGAAGTCATGGCCGGGGCGATCAGAACGGTGTCGATCGAGCAAGGGGCGGACCCCCGCGACGCCTGGCTCGTCGCCTTCGGCGGAGCGGGTGGCCTTCACGCCACCGCCCTCGCCAGATCGCTTGACATGGCAGGCGTCATCATTCCTCCCTTCGGTGGCGTCTTCTCCGCTGCCGGCCTGTTGCTCAGCCCTCCGAGGATCGACCTGGCACACAGCGTTCTTCTGAGGGAAGGCGAGGACCCGGACCCCGAGATCGACCGGTTGGGTTCGGAAGCTCTCCAGCGTTTGCATGGCGGCATCCTTGAGACCCTCGCCGACGTCCGCTACCTGGGGCAGTCTCACGAAGTCACCGTTCCCTACGCTGCGGGTGATGGATGGGACCTCCTCGCCGAGCGTTTCCACGTGCTGCACAAGGAGCGCAACGGGTTCGCACGCGAGACCGATCCGATCGAAGTGGTCACGATTCGAGCGACCGTCACCGGAACGTCCGCTATCGATTCGGAGACCACCTTCTCCTGGTCGCCCGAGGGTGAGGCGTTCCTCGGGACGAGGACGGTCGTTACGAACGCCGGACCGGCCGAGGCAGCCGTGTTGAGAAGAGAAGGTCTCGCCGTCGGGACGAAGATCACGGGACCGGCCGTCATCCAGGAACGCGAGGCGACAACCTGGATCGGCCCGGGTGAGCAAGCCGTGGTCTCTGACACAGGTGCGTTGGAGGTGACATGGTGACCGTTGACCCGATCACCCTCGAGGTGGCGAGGAACCGACTCGAGGCCATCGCCGATGACATGGGGATAGTGCTGCGCAGAACGGCCTACTCACCGAACATCAAAGAACGAGCTGACTGCTCCGCTGCGTTGTTCGATCCGACCGGCGAGATGCTCGCCCAGGCCGAACACATACCTGTCCATCTGGGGTCGATGCCTGCCTCGGTAGCCGCGATGCTCGATCGATTCGGAACCGACGTCGAGCCGGGGACACAGTTCGCCGTCAACGATCCATACGAGGGAGGCACACATCTCAACGACCTCACCCTCGTCCGCCCGGTCTTCGTCGACGGGCGACTCGTTGCCTGGGTAGCGAACCGGGCGCACCACGCCGATGTCGGAGGAGAGGCTCCAGGATCGATGCCTGCCCACGCCACCCGCGTCGAGCAGGAGGGCCACATCGTCTCCCCGATGCCCGCCGTTCGCGACGGAGAGTGGATCGAGTCCTTCGTCGAGCCGTTCATCGCTGCGACAAGAACTCCCACCGAACGACTCGGCGATCTCTCTGCCCAGATGGGAGCGAACGAGGCGGGAGCACGACGGATCGAGCGTCTCGTTGCTTCGGAAGGCATCGAACGATGGAGCGCCGTCACCGCTGCCCTGCTGTCTTACGGGGAACGAAGGACAGCAGCTGCCATTGGAGAGATCCGCGACGGGGCGTATCGGTTCACCGACTTTCTCGAATGGGGTGAAGAGGACATCCCGATCACAGCAACCGTGACAATCGATGGCGATCACCTCGAAGCGAACTTCGCTGGGAGCTCCCCTCAGATAGCCGGGAACATCAACGCCGTGCAGGCGGTCACCCGGTCGTGTCTCTACTACGCGGTTCGGGTCGCGACCGATCCAACGATCCCGGCGAACGGCGGCTGTTATCGGCCGTTGACGCTCACCACACACCCCGGCACGATCGTCGATGCAGCGCGACCAGCCGCCGTCGCAGCGGGCAACGTCGAGACGAGTCAGCGCATTGCCGACGTGCTGCTCGGCGCCCTCGCCCAGGCGGCTCCCGATCGGGTTCCTGCGGCGAGCCAGGGCACGATGAACAACGTGCTCATCGGCAACGACAGCTTCGCCTACTACGAGACCGTCGGAGGTGGCCAGGGTGGCCGGCCGGGCAGCGCCGGCCAGTCGGGGATCCACACCGGGATGACGAACACCAAGAACACGCCGGTCGAATCACTCGAGGACCACTACCCGTTCCGCATCGTCACTTACCGGCTTCGGTCGGGGTCGGGTGGCAGCGGGCGCTACCCGGGCGGTGAAGGGATCGAACGGGAGATCGAGTTCCTCGCGCCCGCCACGGTCTCGCTCATGGGCGAACGCCGACGACTCCAGCCATGGGGGCTTCAGGGTGGTGAACCGGGCGCCGTCGGTGAGGACTGGCTGATCCGCAGCGGCTCAGGAGAGCGACTCCCAGGCAAGTGCACGATCGAGGTAGAACCGGGCGATCGGTTGCGCGTCCTCACGCCGGGCGGTGGAGGTTGGGGAGCGCCCTGAGCACATCGGGGCGATTACTGCGGTCATGCTCACGGGTCCCTTTCAAGCGATCCTGGCGAGTAGCTGATCCTTGTTGGCCCATGCGACGGCAAGAGCGGCGACCAGGCCGAACACGAAGAATCCGACGGCGAACGGCGTTACGGTCGTTCCGATCGCGGTGTCGACGAGGGGTGACAGAAGAGCTCCACCCACAAGACTGATGACACCGATCGTCGAGGCAGCCGTTCCTGCAGCGAATCCGACCTCATCGAGTGCGCTCGAGGTCAGCAGCGGAGTCATCGCTGTGTTCAGAGAGATCAACACGGTCGTCATCATGAAGAAGAACACGAACGCGGGCACTCCGTCAGAGACGACAGTCGCCGCCAGATTCACCGTCGCCACAGTCACCAGGAGGGCGATCGTTCCGGCGGTGGTGCGACGTACACCGAATCGCCTGACGAAACGCGCCGAGGTCATCGTGAATCCCGCCATCACGATCGCGCTCGCGGCGAAGAAGAGGAAGAACGTATCGGCACGGCCATAGATCTCTCCGTACATCCGCTCGGAGGACGCGAGATAGGGGAGGAACGCTGCGCTCATGACCATCAAGGCGATCGCGTTACCGAGGGTCCGTCGTGTCCGCAGGATCTCAACAACTGTTCGTGACAGTGATCGGATATCGATGGGGCGTCGATCACTTGGCTTGAGCGACTCGGTGAGTCTGGTTGCCCACAGCGCAACGATGATTCCGAAGACCGGCCCAACGGCGAAGGTGTACCTCCACGATCCGAAGTGGAGCAGGGTTTGTCCGAGGATCGGAGCAAGCGTCGGCACGATCAGGAACACGGTCAAGATGACGGCCATTGCCCGAGCCAGGACGTCACCCCGAAATCGGTCGCGGAGAAGTGCCTGGGAGACGATCCGTGGCCCGGCCGCTCCGAGTCCCCAGAAGAACCGGCCCACGAGGAGTGCGCTGAGCGATGTTGCGAACGTCGTGGCGAACCCCGCTGCCGAGTAGAGAACCAACCCGGCGATGAACACCGGCTTCCGTCCGAAGCGGTCGGCCAGAGGCCCGTACACGAGTTGACCGACTCCGAGACCCCCAATGAAGACCGTCACAACAAGCGCGACCGACGACGAGTCGGATGACAGACCGAGATATTCGCGCAACTCGCCGAACGCGGGGAGCATCGCATCGATCGAAATAGCGACGGTCGCCGACGCCGCAGCCATCAGCATGAGGAACTCCCGGCGGCTCTGGCCGCCCGCGTTCGAGTTCTTCCTTCCTGCGGGTGAGGGCTGATCCATGCACGGTCAGAGTACCCGGAGGCGGGGTTCGGGGATCCCGTCGGTGTTCGTGCGGCGGGAAGGTGAGCGGGCGGGGATGCCGAAGCTTCCCCGCCCGCCCGGGACGATCCCCATGTCCCGTTGAGTCCATAGGGACTCACTCCTCTATGTCCGGGTCGCTCCCGTGAGTCACAGTTGTGACGTCGCACCCCTATCCGGACATGTACGGGCGGATGAGGAAGTGGAGGAGCAGTGGCACGATCCCCGCGTACCGATGCGAAGTTCCGTCGGATCTACGACGGACACTTCGTAGCGATACGGAGCTACTGCCTCCGGAGGCTTCCCGCAAGTGAGGTCAACGACGCGGTGGCGGAGGTGTTC